>NZ_JBHVXZ010000070.1:0-51940 GCF_042881395.1 Amycolatopsis sp. NPDC058278
GTCACCTGCGAGGCCGCAGGTGACCCACCGGCGCTCTTCGTCAGCGGATGCCGACGCTGGTGGTGTAGGTGTCCTGGTCGTTGGCGATCGACGCGTTCGGTGCGCCGGCCTGGCAGGTGCGCGGCGGGGTGCCGGGTGTGCCGGTGCCGGGGCAGAGGAACAGGTCCGGCGGGCGGGTGTCCGACCAGACCGGGTACGCAGTCCGGGCGGTGACGGCGATCCCGGCGTAGTCACCGTAGAAGGTGCCGGTGAACTGCGTCGGCGGCGGCATGCTGCCCGACGTCGCCCGGGTGTGGGTGAACCCGGCGGAGACCGTGATGTCGGAGAATCCGGTGGTCTCGTCGGCGCCGTACTGGCGGTCGTAGTAGCTGACGGCGAAGGTGCCGTCCGGGCTGAACGCGGCGCCCTGCCAGAACTGGTCGGTCCGGGCCTGGCCGGGCGCGGTGGTGACCACCGGCAGCTGCCGGACGTCGGTGGTGCCGCCGGCGAACGAGGCACCGGCGTTCGTCGAGGTCGACAGCACGATGTCGTTGTTGCAGGTGCCGTTCTTCACGCCGGTGTAGGTGTTGATGCCGGTGGCGGGGTTGAACCCGGTCGGCGTGCAGCCGGTGCTCTCGTTCGAGTTGCGGCTGATGTACGAGCCGTAGGTGACCAGGATCCGGCGCGGGTTGCGCGGGTCGACGCCACCGATCGGGTAGTTGCTCGCGCGAAACACCGAGTTCGCCGACGGGCCCTTCTCGGGGACGCAGGCGCGGCCGGGGTCTTGGCCGTTCTGGTAGGTCGCGCAGTCGGGCAGCTCGTGGTAGTTGCCGACCAGCACGGGCGTGGAGAAGCTCTGGCCGCCGTCGGCCGAGCGGGCCAGCAGGACCTGGTTGTGGTTGTCCGCCGGGTTCGCGGTGGCGTTGTTGAAGTTGTTGAACACCACGTACAGCGCGCCGTCCGGGCCGACGAACGGCTGCGAGTCCTGGTTCTGGTTGCAGCGGCCGTGTGGCGTCGGGAAGCCGAGGGGGTTGGCGCACAGCGGAGTGTCGGCGCTCACCAGCACCGGCGCCGAGAACGTTTCGCCGTAGTCGGCGGAGTAGGCCTCGTAAATGTAGCCGGTGCCGTCGTCGGCGAAGGTCGTCCACGACACGTACACCCGGTCCCGGAACGGGCTGCGCGGGTTGCTGTCCACGGCCAGCAGTTGCTTGTCCAGCAGGAAGTTCCCGGCGCCCGCGGTGTCGTCGTGGGTCGCGACGGGACGTCCGGGGAAGTTCCAGGACGCGCCGTTGGTGCCGGTCGAGCGGAAGACCAGGAACGCGCTGGACTGGTCCGGGTTCGCCGACACAGCGCTGCCGCGGTTGAACACCTGGCACGACAGGTAGGCGTTGCCGCGGGAGTCCCAGGCCACCGAGGTGTCGCCGCCGGACTGCCAGTACTCCCGGGGCGCGCCGCCGAAGTCGGTGCCGCGGCTGAAGCCGTTCGGCGTGGTCGCGTCGGCCCAGGTCCGGGCGCCGTCGAGGGAGTAGCTGACGCCGCAGGTGCCGTCGCCGCGGCGGTAGTCGTTGTAGGTGGCGATGACGTGGTCGGCGTTGTTCGGGTCGGCGGCGGCCCAGGTCTCGTTCTGGGCCTGGGCGCGGCCCTGGAGATCGGCGTCGGTGAGGTTCAGGCAGTTCTGGTTGACCTTGACGTTCGCGCCGAAGCGGTTCGCGCACGGTGCGGCGGCCGAGGGCGTGGCCCGGTTCGGGGCCAGAGCTCTGGCGGCGTTGGCGGGATCTTCCCCGTTGAGAACGGTGGACAGCAGGCCGGAAACGTGGCGCTGCTGCACCGGGTTGAGCTGGCGGTAGCCGAACGGCTGCGCGGTGGCCGGGGCCACGGCGAACACGCCGAGCGCGGCCGTACTCAGAATCGTCACACTGATCACGGAAATGGTGCGGGGACGCGACACGGCGTACTCCCTTGCTTGACCGGATGTCCGGTGCGCGGCCAGCCACACGGAACCGCCGCGCCTTGGCCGCCGCTCGGATCGTCGCCGCCAACCCCCTGACCGTTACCATTATGTCGACTGTCCATTCGGGACTAGGTAAGCGCATGGCCAACTCGTCCCTCGTTCGGCCGCCGACGAACGTTCTGGATCGGTCGAGCACCCGGCGGCCCATGCAGAACATGCCTTACTGGGAAATCGCAGCTTCGAATTCGCCTCACCCGTCGGTGGAACTACCCATATCCGTCTCAATGGGACAGTTGATCAGCGGATGGCCGGTCTCGCGTGGCGGGCTCCTCCACATGGCGGATTTACCGCGATGGACTTGAGTGGCTGGATCGACAGTCGCCACGGCGGGCAGCGGCGACACCGCTGCCCGCCTCACTGCCTCACCTCACCCGGAGAAGGTGAACGCGCCATGCCGCTATCCCGAAAACTCCTCACCGCCACCCTGCTGCCGGCCGTCGTGGTCGGCGGCCTGCTGGTCTCCGCGACGTCCGCGTCCGCGAACGTCGCCGTCACCCAGGTCAGCTCCGATCTGTTCACCGACGCCCAGGCCCAGCACAGAACCGAGGTCGAACCCGACACGTTCGCATTCGGCTCCACGATCGTCTCGGCCTTCCAGGTCGGCCGGGTGTCCGGCGGTGGGTCGTCCGACATCGGCTTCGCCACCTCCACCGACGGCGGCGCCACCTGGACCCAGGGCTTCCTGCCCGGCACCACCGCCAACACCGGCGGCCCCTGCGGCCAGATCAGCGACGCCGCCGTCGCCTTCGACGCCAAGCACAACGTCTGGCTCATTTCCTCGCTCGGCGTGAACTGCCCCGGCAACCCGGTGTTCACCAGCCGCTCCACCGACGGCGGCAAGACCTTCGGCAACCCCATCACCACCGCAACGGGTTCGCTGGACAAGAACTGGATCGTCTGCGACAACACCGCGAGCAGCCCGTTCTTCGGCAACTGCTACACCGAATACGACATCACCAGCTCCGGCGACTCGATCCGGATGAAGACCTCCAGTGATGGCGGCCTCACCTGGGGCCCGGCCCGCGCGACCGGCGACAGCGCCACCGGCCTCGGCGGCCAGCCCGTCGTCCGGCCGAACGGGACCGTCCTCGTGGCCTACCTCTCGCTGAACGACCAGATCCGCTCGTTCCGCTCCATCGACGGCGGCGCCAGCTGGCGTTCCACCGTCCTCGTCTCCAGCATCAGCCACCACGACGCCGCCGGCGGCCTGCGTGAGGAAGCGTTGCCCAGCGCGGAAATCGACAGCGCCGGCACCGCCTACGTCGCGTGGTCGGACTGCCGGTTCCGCGCCGGCTGCCCCAGCAACGACATCGTGCTGAGCAAGTCCACCAGCGAAACCACCTGGGGTGCCCCGACGCGGGTGCCGATCGACGCCACCACCAGCACTGTCGACCACTTCGTCCCCGGCATCGGCGTCGACCCCTCGACGTCCGGCACCAGCGCCCGGATCGGCCTGACGTACTACTTCTACCCCACCGCCAACTGCACCGCCGCGACCTGCCAGCTCGACGTCGGGTTCATCTCCTCGACCAACGGCGGCACCAGCTGGGGAACCGCCGCCCAGGTGGCCGGGCCGATGAGCCTGTCGTGGATCCCGAACACCTCCCAGGGCCGCATGTTCGGCGACTACATCTCCACCTCCGTCCGGGCCGGCGGCAACGCCTTCCCGATCGTCCCGATCGCCTCGGCCCCCAGCGGCTCGACGTTCACCATGGGCATGTTCGCCCCCACCGGTGGCCTGCCGCTGACCGGCGGCGCCCGCCGCACCGCCGAAGCTCCCGTGTCGACGGCAGCCGCCGCACAATCCGTGCTGACCGCTTTCTGACCGCAGTCCGCTGAGCCTGCGCCCACGTCGCGCAACCGACGTGGGCACAGGCCCCGGCAGGCGGCTGGACCGCGATGATCAGCTGACGGCAGTAACCGGCCGACTTTCAGTGATAGAACTGGAGGTGCCGTAGCCGTTGACAACCCGGATGCCGTAGGCACTCGCCGTAGAGCTCGGGGCCTTGTCGAGATAGGCCCGGTCGGTCGCGGCAGCACGGCCGATGGGTGTCCAGTCGACGACGCCGGCAGTTCGGCGCAGGATCTCGTAGTACGCGACGTCCTCGCCGGTGGACGGCCACTGGAGGCGCACGATGCCCGCCTCGGCGGTGGCCTCGAGCTGGGAAGGCGCGACGGGTGCGACGTGCGCGGCCGCCGACGGATCGATCCCAGTCGTGGTCGGCGTGGCCGCAGCCGATGGCGACGGCGGGCGTGACTGGCTGGGGTCCGGTGAGGTGCCCGACGAGCACGCCGTCGCTGCCAGTGCCACGGTCGCGACGATCACGAAGGTGCGGATCATGGTTCTACCCTGCCTTCGGGTCGCGGGGGGGGGGGGGGGGGCCCCCCCCCCCCCGGGGGCCGCCCCACGCGCACGGGCCCCCCCGACCCGTGCGGGCCTATTAGCGGCCCCCCGCGCGGGGGGGGGGGGGGGGGGCCCCCCCCCCCCCCCCCCCACGACCGGGTTGGCTACTTGAACTTGAAGTTCGCGTAGTGCGTGGTGCCGTCGTTGAGCGTCAGGGTGAAGCGCTGGCAGGTGCCGGCCCACGACTTGGCGGTCTTCCAGACGTAGGTGTACTGGCCGGTCGCCGGGTCGTAGGTCAGGGCCGACTGGCCCGGGTTCACGGTCTGCTCGATGTCGTCCAGGGGCTGGCTGCTGTCGCAGCTGACCTGCTGGCTCGACGGCGAGCCGGCCGCCAGGATATTCAGGCCTTTGTCACCGCCGAGGCTGAACTTGGCCGGGATCGCGCTGCCCGCCTTGGCGACGTTGACGGTCGGCGGGTTGTCCACCGGTGCGAAGAACCCGGTGAACGTGTAGCCGATCGGCGGGATCTTGCTGGCCTCCGCCACGGTCAGGGTTTCGTCGTCGGTCACGGTCGGCAGAGTGGGAGTAGCGCCGGCGAGGCCGATTGCGCCGCCCTTGAGCTTCAAGGCCGACCAGTCGTCCTGACCGGTGAGGTTCCCGCGGGTGCCGTCGTTGTTCACGTCGAAGGCCACACCGGTCTCGGTGGAGTTGCCGTTGCAGTTCCAGTCGATGGCTCCGCCGGCGTTGTTGACCGCGACGTAGGCGTTGGCGGCCGGGCACCAGTGGCGGGTGCCGTAGCCGGGTGCGCCGATGCCGGCGGGTTCGGACAGGCTGTTCTCGTTCAAGGTCGCCAGTGACGAGCGGGAGTAGTCGAACGTTCCCGCCACGCCGTTCTTGATGACGCCACCGAGCTGGAAGCCGTAGCTCATGATGCTGAGGTAGTTCGGCTTGTAGTTGGTGTCGTCACCGCCACCGTGGCGCAGGCCGAGGTTGTGGCCCAGTTCGTGCATCAGGGTGCCGGCCTGCTCGTTGTCGGTGCCGACGCTGTTGGTGAACGACCCCAGGCTGACGATGAGATCGCTGGCGCCGATGCCGCGGGAGATGCCCGAGGACGTGGTGCTGTCGTAGTTGTGCGCCGAGACGACGTAGTGGAAGAGCGGCGTCCGCCCGGTCGGGGTGAAGTTCGCGTCCTTGAGGGTCTGGAACGCGCTCCAGTCGTAGCCGCCCGCGCCGGAGGTGCCGAGGTTGGCCACGTGGGTCAGCTGGTGAGCACGGCTGAGCGAACCCCAGGTCGCACCGGTCGCAGGGTTCATCACACTCGACGGTCCCTCGTCGACGTGCAGGTTGATCCCGGTCGACCCGGTCGGGCTGTGATACGGCGAAGCCGCGAACGCGTCGACCACCTTCTTGATCGCCGCCGCCGTCAGCGCGTGGGAATGCGACGCGTCGGCCATCCAGTCGACCTGCAGGAAGATGTCCGGCTTGTTCTTGTCCGCACCCATCGCGGGCAAATCGACGAACTGCGAGGCAACCGGGCCGGCTCCGTCCGGATCGATCGTGATGCCCCTTTCCTCCCATTCGTCGAGCAGACCGTCGCCGTCGCTGTCCACGCCACCACCGGTGGCGCAGGAGCCCGGCGGAATCTCGAAGGCGACCGCGCGGCGGGGTTCGTAGGCTTCCATCGACCACATGACGGTCTTCGGCGAGAAGGTCACGCTGTCGCATTCGAGGTCTTCGTCACGCACCCCGCCGGCTCCGGTCCCGAAATCGAAGACCGGAGCGTGAGTGTCTCGCTGGACGACCCAGATGTGGTTGCAGCCATCCGAGCCCTCGAACAGCAACTGCCCACCGATTGCGACGCCGCTGTTGTAACAGCCGCTGCCCGACCACGGGAAACTGCCGAGATAGCCGCCGGCGATCGTGTAGTGGTGGACGGACGTCGAGGTGTCCGGGCTGATGAACAGCGTGTCGTCCTGCGCGTCGTAGGCCAGACCGTCGTCGAGTTCGTCGAACGCCGCCGCGGCAGCGTTGAACGCCACCCCACCGCTGCCGGTCGCCGGGTCGATCAACCGGACGTCGCCCGAGGTGCCGGCACCACCCCAGCCCGCCCACAGCTTCTTCCGCTTGCCGTCCCAGGCCAGCGCACCGAGTCCGCCCGCGACGGTGTAGGAGGAGATCACCGCACCGGTCAACGGGTTCGCCTTGAACAGGTCCGGACTGCTGGCGTAGCAGCTGTACCAGAGGTTCGTGCCGTCGAAGGCGATCCCCACCCCGATCCCACTGCCGCACGACTGGCCGAAGTTCGTCTGCTGCACGAGGTCCCCGTTGGCCGCCGAAGCCGGCGGAGAACCGGCCACAGAACCCAAAACCAGTGCCACAACCGCGGCTACCGTCGCCGCGATCCGCTTCCGACTTGATCTTCGAAACATTCCCGACTCCTCATGCCCGTAGACGTGAACACCATTCACCGAATCGCGTGCCCGCAGACCCGTACTCGATCTGCGCGGAGACAGGACACCTTTCATCGATCAGAACGGAGTCGTTTTCAAGCTTGAAACAGTTACAGCGTCACCCAGTTAGCTCATCGCAGAATATCCAGGTCGACGAGATGAGTTGGTTATTTCCGACCACGCAATAAGGAGCGCAATCAAACGAACCGGGGCAGCAGCCCGACGTGCAGCGATTTGCCACAGGTAGACTTGCCCCATGGCGAAGTGGGAGATTCCTGCACCCGACCGGGACTACCGCGAACGCATCGACACACTCACCACGGATGCGGGCAGCCATGTTGCCAACCAACATATTGTCTCCCGGATCCTGTTGAAGGGTTTCGCCTCCAGGGGGCATGGATCATCCAAAGGATGTCAGCTCACTGCATTCGACGTCGAACGCGGTCGCGAACTCACTACGCGAGGGTTGCGCGGCTGCGCGAAGGTTCCCGCTTTTCTCAAGTTTGCGTCAAAGTCCGCAGAGGCCCTTTGGCAGGAAGTTGAAACACGACTGGGCCCGCCGATCGACGTCGCACGCAGCGGGAATCTTCATGCGAGCCATCCGTACAACGACGTCATCAAGGATGGCATAGCCCTGCACTTCGTCCGCAGCCCTCGCTTCCTCGATGTCAATCAAGCCAGCGCCGCCGAGGCCATGACCGGCGTCAGGCGAGAAACTCCGTACATCAGGAAAGACTTGCTCGCCGCAGAATTCTATCGACGGTATGGGTTCCACGCAGGTGGAGTCGAAGCGCTCCGCGTCTTGCTGGACAAACCGCTCGACGACTGGCAGAAGCTCATCGACGACGGAGCGCTCGCGCGCGTCAGCATGGAGATGATGTTCGAACGAGTGCGCGCAACATTACAGCCACTGTCCCTTGAGATCCTGCACGTACCGCCGGGCTGCGAACTGCTCATCTCCGATGCCCCCGCCTTCACGTTCTGCACCGACGGCCGCACTGGAATCACTCAAGTGAACATGGCGATCGGTGATTCCCACGGCATTGCGCTACCACTCGCGCGAGACTGCCTCGCCGTCATCAGTCCCGACTCCCTCGATGCCGAGATCACCCCTGAAGCCGTCGACATGTTCAATACGATCCAGGTTCGAATCGCCCGCAAGCAGGTGTACTACCACCCTTCCGGTGAATTGCGGGCGTTCGCCGAGACGGCCGCCGATCGATATCGAGTGGCAACACAGCGCCCGTCTTCGCCATGAGCCGTTCCTGGCACGGCGGCGCCTCGCTCTCTTCAAAAATGGTGGGGTCGCACTGGCCGGCACCTCGCGCAAGTACCTGCGTCTGCTCCCTCCTCGTCGCGGACGTAGGAGCCGTTCAGGGCGCCGATGGTCGCGCTGAGGCGCACGATGAACAGGCGTCGACGTCCATAGGCGGGCCGTTGCCCCATCGGGGTGGCCGGCGGCTCGCGGTCTCGGTGCGGGGTGTGGTTGCGTCGCCGTTGGCGCACAGTAGGGTGCCGGGTGGGCACGTTCCGTCACATTTGCGGGACCTGGAGTAGGGGGAATGGATGCGTCGCGTCGTGATGCGGTCATGATCGCACCCAGGCGGAATTTGCGGCTGATGCAGCAGCAGGCCGGTGAGCTGGACGCACGGCTTGCCGCCGCCCGACACACCGCCCGCTCCGGCGACCGGCTGGTCACGGCCGTGGTCACCGGTCAGGGAAAGCTGCTCGATCTGCGGATCGAGGACCGAGCGCTGCACGGCACGCACGTGCAGAAGCTCGGCCTGAGCATCGTCGAAGCGGTCCGCGCTGCCCGCGCCGCGGCCAACTCCTCGGCGCTTCCGCAGCTGAACGCCCTGTTCGGCAAGCAACCGCCACCGCCGCCGGTCACTCCGGCCGCACCTGCGCACCCGTCGGCCGGTGCGCAGGCTGCCCGGCGCGAAGGTGAGCCGGAGGACGAGGAGAACTTCGAAGAGCTGGACTTCCTGACCGACGAGCCGGAGCCAGGAGGTCGACGCTGGTGAAAAGCGAAGAGCAGCTGTACCACCGCGCGAAGGAAATCGACGCGCGCGTAGCTGCGGTGGAGCAGGCCGCCCAGACCGGTGAGGCCCTGCCACTGGTGCTCGAGATCGGTGCCGGCCTCGGCACCGTGACAGTGGACGGCCTAGGCAGCCTGGTGTCGGTGGATCTCGCCCGCGACGCGGTCGCCGGACACACCGGCGCCAGCCTCGCCGCGCACGTCCTGCGCGCGATCGCCGGCGCCGAATCGGCCGCCGCCACCCGGCGCAAGACCATGATCGACGACGCCGCACGGGAGGTCCGATGAGCGACGGCAACTTCACCAACCCCTTCGGCACCGCCGCGGCCGGCTCCGGCTTCGAGGTCTACCCCCAAGCCCTGCGCGCGGCCACCGACGACGTGTTCGCCGCCCGCGACAAGGTGCTCAAGTTCGGCCAGGAAGACCTGGGCCAGGTGGTCCTGCGCGATGACGACGTAGGCATGCTGGGGGCCCAGGCCGGTGTCGTCGAGATGTTCAACAACGCCATCGCCCACATCCGCGACAAGACCGGCAAAGGTGCGATGCAGCTGGGCCAATTCGGCGAAGCACTGGACAAGGCAGCCGACTACTACGACACCCAGGACGAGGCGGACTTCAAGCGTCTGCGCGACCTGGAGAAGGGCATGGGCTGACCCGTGAGCGCACCGACTGCCCCGCCGACACCGGCCGCCGCGCCGCAGCCCTATCCCGACGAAGCCGACGGGAAGATCCGCAGGATCGCCGAGCTGCTCGGTCGCGGCGACATCATTCAGCTGCTGGACGACGTCCGCAACAAGCTGCTGGGCAACGCCTTCCAGGTGCAGGACATGGCCATGGAGTTCGCGAAGAACCACACCCTCGCCGACGCCGGCGACGACATCGACAACGCAGTCCAGGCGGTGGCCGGCACCTGGAGCGGGCGTGCCGCCGCCCAGTTCAACACCTACGCCGACCACGTCGGGAAAGCGCTCGGGGATCAGCAGGACGTCGTCGGCAGCATGTCCGGCATCCTCTCCGGCATCGCCGGCTGCGTGATCGAGACCTACGGCAAAGCCATCGAGTTCATCGGCACCTGCGCCGTCGAGCTGGGCAAGCTCGGCTACAAGACGATCGTCGCGATCGCGACCGCCGCGATTCCCATCGTCGACGTCTTCACCTCCAAGGAGGTCATCGACGCGGTCGTGGACGCGTTCGCCAACCTCGTCACCGCCATCAACGGGCTGTTCGCCCAGGCCGTCTCCACCCTCGGTGACTTCCGTGCGCAAGCCACCGCCATCGTGCAGGGCGACACCGACTTCCCCGACCTGCCCCCGATGCCCACCAACTCCGGAATGGACAACGAGAAGCAATGGCGCATCGACCCCAGCGCAGCTCCCGCATGAAGACACGAGTCCTCAGCTGCGCGGTACTCGTGGCGACAAGTTTGCTCACCAGCTGCGGCCCTTCGACACCTGAACGCGTGCTGACCCAGCCACCAGGCCCCGCGCGGACCGGCGCCCCGCTGCCACTGGACCAGGTCGACAAGCCCCTTGACCTGGCGAAGTTCGACGCCGACCCGTGCAGCCTGCTGACGAAAGACCAGGTGGCTGCCGCCGTGGCCGATCCACCCGGCGACGTTAGCGCGTTCAGGAAGGCCGCCGCGCCGATCTACGGCTGCTCGTGGGTCGCGCCTCTCGGCGCGAACGCCACCGCGTCAAAACCGGCCAAGAGCCCGCGCACACTCACCGAGCTGTCTGAGTCAGCGGCGCGGAAAGCCGACATGTTCGAACCGTGGACCGAAACCTCGATCGAGGACTTGCCCGCCGTCGTCTACCACCAACGCGGCAGCACCGACGACTGTTCGGTAGCCGTCCAGGTCACCGACCAGCAGATGCTGACCTTCGAAATCATCGGGAAGGACCTGCCCCGCAACTACTGGGCCAACGACCGCTGCGGCGGGGTCGCCAAAATGGCCGAAGCCGTCATCGGCAACCTCCGCCAAAAATAGCAGCCACTGGCTACTACAGGTTCGGTCGCGCTGAACCGGCGTCTGGTAGGCACGCTTTCAAACGCCGACGAGCGGATCACTGCACCGCATGGTTCGACGTGCCGTCGTCGCGGTCGCCGAGTCCTGCCGCGGTCTCCGGAGGGCACTACACCGCGCGTTACCGCCGGACTTCACCACGGACTTCGTACCTGACCTGAACCCCTATGCTCAGCAGAAAACGACCTGCGGGTGAGCGGCCTCGCTGACGAGCAGCTGACGACGTCGACACCACAGGTGGTCGGCATCAGTCATGCTGACGATCAAGCCCGCTCCTTCGCGGTGTCGAGATGGGTCCGGCCATTGTGCTACAGCGATACTCTCAGCGGCGGGGCAGGGGGCGGGGCGCCTCCAACCGCCGCGGCGCGCTGGTCCCACGTCGGCGCGCTATCCGGGAAACTCAGTGATTTCCAATCTTTGATCCGCCTCAGTTGGCGTACCCGCTGCAGCGTGTGATGGCCACGCGATCTCTTTCCAATTTCCGGACTTTTGTCCCGCTCGTCAGGATCCGCCCGGTGCGTAGTTAACTGTGCCGCGTGGAATGGAGTTCAGCGTGGTTCGCCGCTCGTGATGGCGAAGGGTGCGGTATGTGCGCCGACCGAGGTCATCCGGATACTGGGTTCGGTGTCCGGTACCTGGTTGGCCGGTACGCCGACGGTTACCTGCAGCGATCGGGGCAGGTGCGCGGCTACAGCCACCTCATCTGGCAGGGACGGCACGTCGCCGAGGTTACGCAGCTGACTGCCACCGAGGCGGCGGGTTTCTGGCTGGATGTGGTCGACGCCGCTCGCGCGGTTCAGGCTGTCTGCCGACCGGTTACGGTCAATCTTTCAGTTCTGGGCAACGGATTACCGCATCTGCATGCTCACGTGATCCCGCGGTACGCGGTCGGTGATCCCCGGCCTGGCCGTCCGCTGCCGCACCGGTACCTCGATCAGGGAACGCAGGACGAGGAGCAGGTGGCACGCTGCGCAGCGGACTTGGTGACCTACCTGGCCAAGCCGCGTGACGGGGACGACGTCCCCGTCACGTGACCGCTGGGGCCTTCAGCGTGCCCTGGTCAACGTCTCGAGCAGGCGCGGGATGTGCTCGGCCGCGTCGAGACGCAAGCCGTCCCAGGTGGCGCGGTGGTAGGCCACCGCGGTAGGGCCGCCGCGTACCGGGACGCCCACCGCGGTCATTCCGGCTCGTTGCGCGCCGGCGAGTTCGTCGCCGCCCCCGTCGCCGCAGTACAGCACCGCCCTGGCGGGCAGGCCGAGCCGGTCGAGGACGCGCTCGTAGAGCACCGGGTCGGGTTTGACGACGTGTTCCCGGCAGCTGAAGAACGCGGGCAGCGGCGGTGCGTAGCGGGGCCAGGCGTCGGCGATGTCGGTGGACGCGTCGGACAGCACTGCCACGGCCACCCCGTGGCCGGCGAGGTCGTTGAGCATGCTCAGAATCGCCCGATTCCAGCGGAGGCGTTGCCGCGCCCGGTGCCGGATCCGCTGCGCGGCGGCGGTCAGGTTCGGGCTGTGCGCGCCCGACTTCTCGGCCAGGCCTGCCGCGATCGCCTCGACGGTGGCCCACTGGCCGAGGTGGCGCTCGCGCCACGTGAGTCCCAGCGCGTCGCGCACCGCGTCAGGGGATACGCCGAAGGCGTCGGCGAGTTCGGTTGCCGCGTCGGCGCGGTCCCGGCGGGAGGGCGCGGCGACGAGCGTGCCGAACAGGTCGAAGACCACGGCGCTGACGGACTGGCGTTCAGAGGTGGTCACGCAGCACCTCCAGGGAGTCGCGGGGGTGTTCCAGTACGGTCAGTGGGGGCGGGATCGGCTCGTCGAGCGGGTCGTGGCGACGTCCACACAGGACGGATTCGACGAGGCGCCAGCAGGTGCTGTGCCCGACGGCGACCAGCGTGGTCTCCGGGGGCAGGGTGTCGTGCAGGTGCAGCAGGTGAGCGAAGATCCGCTTTTCGACGTCGAGCAGGGTCTCGCCGCCGGGTGGCCGGGCGTCGTAGTGGGTGTCGACGTTGGCCCAGGCTGGGTCTCGGGCGAGGTCGGTGAACGCGGTGAGGGTGTAGCTGCCGAAGTCGCGTTCGCGCAGGGCCGGGTCCTGAATTGGGCGTCGATGGTGGGGGTGGGTGAGGCGGTGGGCGGTGTTGAGGGCGCGGGGCTGGTCGCTGCTGTAGACGGCGAACGGTCCGGTCAGGGCCAGGGACTGGCCGAGGGTGGTGGCTTGCTGCAGGGATTCGGGTAGTAAGCGGGAGTCTGTGCGGCCCATGAGCAGCCCGGCGGCGTTGGCGTGGGTGCGGCCGTGCCGGATGAGCATCAGCCTGGGCGCGGCGATCATGACCGGGTCCAATCCGCGGTGAGGATGACCTTCAGGCGATCCGCGGCAGGCCGGTCGTAGAGCTGGTACGCCGCGGCGACATCGATGACGGTGAACCGGTGGGTCAGCAGCAGAGCCAGCTCATCGAGGTGGCGGCACAGGTAGTCCTCGGCCGGGCCGAACCAGTCTTGCCAGGGCGGGGTGATGCTGCCGATCAGGGTCAGGTTGCGGCGGAGCAGGGTCTCGAAGGGGACGACGTAGTCGGGTTCGTCGGGCACGCCCATCGCCAGGACGGTGCCGCTGTGGCCCGTGAGGGTGATCGCGTCTCGAAGGGTGCGCTGCTGGTGGCCGACCGCTTCGAGACAGATCTCGGCGGGTTCCGGGTCGCGGCGGGCCCAGGCGGCGGCGGTGTCGCGGACGTGATGGATGACGCCGAACGCGGCGGTGATAGCGGGATCGCGGTGGATGGGGTCGACGCCTGTGACCACCGCGCCGCGGCGGGACAGGACGTGGGCGGCCAGCAGCCCGATCGACCCCAGGCCCAGCACGGTCACACGGCGGCCGGTGAGGTCGGCGCCGAGCTTGCCGGCCGCGTAGAGGACGGTGGCGATCGGCTGGATCAGGGTGGCCTGGGCGTCGGTGAGGTGGTCGCCGGCCACGGTGTGGGTGGCTGCGGTGTCGGCGAGGTAGATCTCGGCCAGGCCCTGTTCCTGCACGGGCATCGCCAGGACGCGGCTCCCAGGTCGCAGTCCGGTGGCCGGGTCGGCGTCGAGGAGGTAGCCGACGCATTCATGGATCGGGAAACCGGTGGTTCCGCTGCGGGGATCGGCGGTGGAGCGGACTTTGGGCATGTCGCTGCCGCAGATCGCCGCGGCAGCCAGCCGGACGCTGATCTGGCCGGGACCCGGTTGCGGGGTGGGTGCATCGGTTCGGTGGTCGAAGTCGAAGGGACCTTTCAGCTGCAGGGCGTGCATTGTCGGGCGGCTCCTCACTCGTGGCGAGACCGCGGCCTGAGGTGGTGCTCAGGCGGGCGGCGCGATGGGCGGATGTGTCGTGTGATCGAGCAGGACGGCCAGCTGGGCCGCGAGGTCGTCGAGGGACACCGCGGCCGGGTCAGTCGCGTCGACGGTCAGGATCTCGCCGGGCACGTCCAGCGGCTCGTAGCCGCCGGCGAGCAGCTCGGCGGAGAATTCGTCGAGGTTGTTCTGGTCGCCGTGCCCGGGATGGCGTTCGGCAGTGGCCGAGCGCGCGGTGAACCGCTCCAGCAGGGTCGGGCCGTCGGCGGTGAGCTGCACCTGAACGACGCGGGCTCCGGTGTCCTTCACCAGCCGCCGGAAGTCGTCACTGGAATGGGTCCGGCGGAAATTCGATTCGGTCAGGCACGAAGCCCCGGCGCCGAGGATGTCGGTGAGCTGGGTGAACAGCACAGCTGCGGCGGCGGCCCCGAATCGCTTGGACTGCAGCCGGTCGCCGTAGCCCAGGGTGTCGAACAGGGCTTCCTTGATCGCGTCGCGGGACAGCAGCGGCAGCGTCAGCCGCGTCGCGAGTCCGCGGGCGAGGGTGCTCTTGCCGACGGCGGGCGGACCGGACACGACGATGACGGTGGGAGCGCTGGGCACAGACTGGCCTTTCTGTTGGAGGCGACGATGAGGTCGGCCGGCGTCTCGACGTGCAGCCAGTCGCCGGGGACCGCGCAGAAACCTAACGCCGCGCCTGCGACGAAGGAGCTGAGGGCGCGGGTGTGGCTGATCTGGCGAGCGCGCATGAGGGCCAGCACCGGGTCGGTGAGCAGGTAGGTGTCCACGACCTCGTACCGGCCGGGGCGTGTCGCGCCGTTGGTGTCGGCGGCGCGGTGCCAGGAGGTGACGGTGTCGTGGGCGGCAGTGAGGGTGTAGTGGCCGGTCGTGCGCCACTGCTCGCTCGCCGCCACGACGGGCCGCCCGCCGCGCTGGTGCTCATCGAGCATCTGGGGAATGAGGGTTTCGTAGTCGAGCAGGACGTTGCCCGCGACGATCAGGACCGGGCCGCGCAGGTCGCGTGCGGCATGTTCGACGCCGACCCAGCCAGGGCCGTGCTCGGCGACGACCTGGATCCGCGGATCGAGCTGGGTGCGCCACTGTCCGACCAGGTCGGCCACCTGGTGGCCGTGGTGGCCGGTCAGCAGCACGATCGGGACGTCGGCCCCGGCTACGGCGGGGCACAGCCGCGCAAGGACCAGGTGCAGCAGCGGGAGGCCCCACAGCCGTGACAGGCACTTCTGCTGGTCCTGCGATACCGCGCCCATCCGGGTGCCTGGCCCGCCGCACAGCACGATGACCGCGGTCATGACATCACCAGCGGGAGCACGGTGTCGGCGAACCGACGGAGGAGCCCCAGGTCGTTCGTGCAGACGCTCAGGTAGCCGACGCCGGCGGCGATCCGGCGGTGCAGCGTCTCGGCGGCCTCGGCGGGGCTGCCGCCCAGGACCCACCAGTCGGCATCGGGGTCGGCCAGCGCGGCCGCCGGCAGCTCCCGGATCTGCAGGTGGAACCCCGGCGGTGGCCACCCGGCCGGGCTGGCGTGGCGCACGATGTCCATCTGAGCCGTGATCGACGCGGCAGTGGGGCGACCGGTCGCGCGGTCCCACGTCGGCACGGTGAGCGCGACGACGTCGGCGGTCGCCGCAGCCAGGCGCAGCATCCGGGGGCCGCCGGCGGCGACGACCAGTGTCGGCGCCGGGATCCCGGCGGCGTTCGCGGCGGCCGCCGCCCGGGCCGCGGTGTCGCCCTGTTCCTCTCCCGTGTCCGGCGTGCCGGGTCCGGGCCAGGCGTGGCGGATCAAGGTGAGGGTGCGGTTCAGGGTGTCGAGGCGGGTCCGGGCGGTCTCGCCCAGCACGGCCAGGTCGCTGCCGAGCCAGCCCGCACCCAGCCCCAGCTCGAACCGCCCGGCGGTGATCCGCTGCAGCGTGGCTGCGCTGCGCACGATCTGAGCCGGGTGGCGTAGCGCGTCGAGCAGGGTCATCGTGCCCAAGCCAATGGTGCGGGTGTCGGCGGCCAGCCGCGCCAGCAGCGCGACCGGGTCGGGCAGCGCGACCGGCTGGCCGCCGTCGGCGCGGGCGAGGTGGTCCGGCAGCGAGATCGTGTCGTAGCCCATCGCCTCGATCTCGACGGCGGCCCGGACGATGCTGCTGATGTTCTGATCGGCGCGCGGGGTGTACTGCACGCCGACGCGCAGGCTCGGAGTCATCGCCGGTTCTCCTCAACGGTCGTCCAGGCGGTCAGAGGCGGGTAGAGGGCAGGTACCGGCGAGGACGGGGCGAGGTCGACGAACCGGTAGCCCAGAGCGGTCGCCGACGCGCGCCGAACAGCCCGGCCTGGCACTGCGCCGGGATCGCCGGCGCCGATCAGGTGCTGCAAGAGCGCGAACATGTCGACGCCGAGCGCGAAGTTGCTCCTGTCGTTCTTGGGCAAGTGGGCGTGGGGCAACGTCACCGCGGAGACCACTCGGCCCCGGCCAAGACGCAGGGCGGCGGTCAGAAACGACAGCTCCAGCCCGTAGCCCGGAGCCAGGGGCATCTCCGACCAAGCCGCCAGCGTGGCGCCCTGGTCGCCGTGCAGCAGGAACGGGAACCGGGTCAGGGCCTGTTCCAGCGGGTGCGCGTTGCGGCTGGCCAGGTATTGCGACAGCCCGCGCGAGGATCGGCCGCCGGCCTGGGTGTAGCGGCCCATCGCCGTGGTCAGCTCGGCCAGCAGCCCCGGCTCCAGCGCCCGGCGGAGCGCCTGCGGGGTCGGAACGGTCCCGGTCGGCAGCGTCGCGCTCACCGCGGGCGCGTGCGGCACGGCGTGCGCCATCGCGGCGTCGAGCAGATCCAGGAAGCTCAGCGTCCGGTCGGTCGCCTTCGTTGTCAGCTCGGCGTCCACCACCAGCCGCAGGCCGCTGCCTTTGGCGAATTCCGCTCCTGAGAACTGGGCCTCGGCGGGCGCTCCACCTGGCGGAGAGGCGAAACCCAGGGCCCAGGGGGCATAGAGCGCCAGCGCGTCGACCGGGTCGTAGACGAGGTAGTCGCTGTCGAGGAACACCACGAAGCGCCTGCCGGGATCGCCAGGCCGCGATCGCAGCATTCCCAGGCAGGCCAGCACGTGCTCGGTCTTGCCCGTCTCCGGCAACCGTACTTCATCCGGCCCGACCAGCTCAGGGTGCTCGGACCACACCGGTTGCCCGGGCGCGAGCAGCTCGGTGAGCTCGTGCGGTGCCGGGCCGCCCTGGTAGGACACGACCAGCTCGACCCGGTCGGTGCGCAGGGCTGGTCCCAGTGCCCGGCACAGCCGCGCCGTGGTGGCGAATCGCTGCGGATCGGTGCCGTGGCACAACACGATCAGGTGCACCCGCAAGTCGTGCCGGTGCAGCGCGTCCTCCACCCGCGTCCGTAGCCCCGTCACGTCGTTGGAGGGCGCCATCAGCGTGTCGAGGTCGACATCGAGAACCCGGTCCCGCACCGGGGTGGCCAGCGCGCGGTTCATCGGGCCGGTGGCGGTGTAGAGGCGGTCGATCAGCTCGGCCACCGCAGCAGCCTCGCCGCCGGGACAGATCGCGGAGGTGCCGGTGGCCACCGCGGCGACGAAGTCGCGGTAGAGCGACGGTGGGTTGGGAAGAACCGGATAAGTCACCTGTTCGTGTGTCCCCGGGCCGCCGCGGAACACGGTGAGGTCGTAGTCGCGGTAGGAGTCGCCGACGTTGCTCACGCGCAGGCTCGCCTCGGTGCCGCGCAGTTCGAGCAGCACGTCCTCCGCGCGCGGCAGGTGCCCCAGGAACGACATCTCCGCGTGCACGGTGACACCGCCGTCCAGCTCCAGCCACGCCGTGACACTGTCCTCGACGTCGCCGCCGTCCTCCCGGCGCTGCAGCAGGGCCCGGCTCGTCGCTGCGCGCACGTCGAGCACCTGCGGGAAGTCCAGCATCCACAGCGCAAGATCGAGGCGGTGAGTGCCCAGGTCCAGCAGCACCCCACCGCCGGCGCGTGCCCGGTCCCGATACCACGCACCCGGGGCGTTGTCCCGCCGCAGCCACCGGGTCCGCACGGCATACACCTGCCCCAGCACACCGCGGCGGACCAGCTCGCGGGCCATCCAGTGGGCCCGTTCGACCCGGAAGTCATGCAGCGCAGCCAATACCAGCCCCTGCTGCTGGGCCATCTGCGCGAGTTCGTGAGCCTCGACTCCGCTCGTGCACAGCGGTTTCTCCACTGCCACGTGCACGCCGGCCTGCAGGGCTTCACGCGCGTAGGTGGCGTGCAGGTCGTTGGGCAGCGACACCACCACCGCGTCCACCAGGTCGCCCTCGAACATTTCCGTCCAGCTCACCGCCCTGCAGCCGGGTGAAGCCGTCCGCAGTGCCTCCTGTGCCCGCTCGGTGTCCAGATCGCACACCGCGGTCACCTCCGCCCCGGCGGTGGTGTGAAAGCCGACCACATGGCGCATGCCGTGCCGCAGCCCCACCACACCAATCCGCACCGGACGCGTCGAGCCGTCATCTCCGATCCTGGTCTTCATTACCCCTCCTCACGGTGTGCCTCGAGAACACCGCGAGATCGGGGTGGGCAACTAGACTGAGAAGCGACTCACGGTACGTTCACGCACACTCACGGTTCTGATCGGCGGAGGCGGCGATGACGACGGGCACGACCAACACCGGCGGACCGGACGCCGAGGTGAACGTGTTCGCCGTCGAGTTCGAACGCTGGCGCGATGTACGCGGGTTCTCCCGCGCCGCACTGGCGCTAGCCATGGGCTACGACCGCTCCTACGTCTCCAAGGTGCTCTCCGGCGCCGAGCGCCCTTCGGAGGCTTTCGCCAGGCAAGCCGAAATCGCGTTGCGCGCCGGCGGCGCCCTGCACACCGCGTTCCGTGACTTCGAAGCCCACCGCCCGCCGAAAACCCGGCCTGCCGTTCCGCCGGTACCTGACCCGGCGGCCGGAACCGGAAGCCTGGTGGTCGACCACGACGACGCGACCCTGCGCTACGACGACGGCGTCTACCGGCTCACCCAGCGCCGCCATCTCGTCAACCAGGGCACCGAACCGATCACCCGCTACCTGATCCGTATCTCCGTCGATCGGTATCCCGGTGACCCGGAACGTTCCAACCGGCTCTACAGCGAGAACCCGCTCGCCTGGGACGAGATCAACCTGCACGCCTGGCACGGCCAGAACCGAGCCAATGCGATGGACTGGACTCCCCACCACGACCGCGACGCGTTCAAGGAAGTGTGGCTGCTCTTCGCCGGCGAGTACGGGCACTTTCCCTTGTACCCTGGGGAATCCTGCTGGATCGAGTACGAGTACACCGTCAGCGAAGTCCACTGGGGCAACTGGTTCCAACGTGCCGTCCGGCTGCCGACCCGCACCCTGTCGGTAACACTGGACTTCCCTGCAGACCTGGCGGCCGCCGTGTGGGGGCTGCACACCTCGATGACCGCGCAGGCCATGCCGTTCGCCACCGCCATTGCCCGTGACGACACCGGCGACCGGCACGTGTTCTCCTGGTCGTGCGAAGACCCGCCGCTGCACGCCCGCTACCGGCTCGAATGGGACTTCCGCGGCCGCACAACTGCGGGCCACGGTCCGCCGCCCGCGCCGAGTACCGTGATGGCCGCACTCGGCATCGTGCAGGACACCGACCCGGCCCTGCGCCGCATCGCCCGCCGCTTCGACCTGCCGGCCGAGGCCGAGGACGCCCGCCGAGTCGTGACCGAGCTGAACTCGGCGTGTGAGCGCGTCGCCCAGGCCCACACGTTCGGCAAAGGAATGGGGATTGCAGCGCCGCAGATCGGGATCGACCGGGCCGCAGCGATCGTGCGCACGCCCGACGGCGAAGCGATCACCCTGTTCAACCCCACCATCATCGAGTCCGCAGGAGACGTCGACGAACAGTACGAAGGCTGCCTGTCCTTCTTCGATGTCCGCGGCCAGGTCCCGCGCCCGCACGTGATCCATGTCGAGCACACCACTATCGACGGACAGACGAAGATCACCGAGTTCGAGCGCGGCGTCGCCCGCCTCGTCGCCCATGAGGTCGACCACCTGCACGGCACGCTGTACACCGACCAGATGCGGGACGGCGTCGAGCCGATCCCGGTCGAGCAGTACCGCGGCACAGGATCGACCTGGAAGTACTGACGGCCCATCAACTCGGTGTTCGCGACGTTGACGTCTTTCTTGCTCGTAGTGCGCCCTCGACCTCGGATCTTGCACGGTTCTGCACACGACTGGCTGGACTTCAGAACTCGGAGAAGATGACAGCCGGAAGTTCTGACAGCGTCGACACCGTCCGAGTCGCCCCAGCGTGACGCAACCCAGCTTCACTCGTCTTGCCGGTGGCCACGCCGATAACCCGCACGCCCGCGGACAGCGCGGCCTTGACGTCATTCGGCGTATCGCCGATCAGGACGACCTGCATGTTGTCGAAACGTGCGCCAGTCCGCGCCTCAGCTCGCTGTCGTGCGATCCGTACCAGCTCCGAGCGGTCAGCGTGATCGTCGCCAAATGCGCTGCTGTCGAAGTCAAGAAAGCTTGCGAGGTCGAATACGTCCAGTTTGATACGCGCTACATCCCGCAGGTTGCCGGTGAGAATCGCCTGGTGGATCGCGGGGTCAGCAGCGAACTGCGCGAGCGCTTCCGGAGCGCCGGGCAGAGCGCGTCCGGTGGTGGCCAGTTCTTCGCGAGCTTCCTCGTAGCCCTGCACCAGGGCGTCGGCCAGCTTCTGGACGGCCTGGTCGGTCGCTTCGATCCCGTTGACCTTGAGTGATTCGGCCATGATGTCCAGCTCGGTCCGCCCCGCGATGGTCGCCAGCTTGGCCAACGGCCGACCGGTAGCTGCAGGGAACGCCCGGTCGTAGATGGCCCGTCCGACGCCCCTCGTCTCGATGAGTGTGTGGTCGATGTCCCACAGCACCAAGGTTCGAGGTGCAGCGTCAGGCGTGGTCATGTCGTGAGTGTGCCATCCGTGACGAATTGAGTGCGGCGAGATACCATTCGGGCTGGTCAGAAGCCTGACGGGAGGCGGCATAAGATCGTGAACGACCAATTGGCGCGGCTGGTGGGTGATCGGGTGCGGTTCTACCGCACAGCCGCCCACCAGACGAAGACGGTCGTCGCCGGGCTCACTGGGATTACGCCGGACTACCTCTACCAAATCGAGCGCGGCCAGAAGCTGCCCACGATTCCAGTGCTCGCGCAGCTGGCCGAAGTCCTGCGCGTCAAGCCGGGTGACCTGCTAAGCGCCGAGCCAACGGCGGCGCCCCGGCGCACCTCTGGTGTCGCCGGTGACGCGATCTACCGCGCCATGACTGCACCGGAGACAGCCAATCCAGCCCCTGTCAGTGATCTCGGGCGCCAGGTCCGCGAGGCCTGGAACACCTGGCAAACGTCCGGCCATCGCTACAGCGAATTGACCACCGACTTGCCAGAGCTCATCGCTACCACCAACGCGACGGTCCACGGCACCTCGGGCAAGCATCAACGGCAGGCACAGTCCATAGCCGCCGACTTGTACGGCCTCGTTAGGACTGTGACGAAGCGCATCGGTCGCGTTGATCTGTCCCTTCTGGCTGCCGACCGGGCACAGCGCTCCGCGGAACAAGCGGACGATCCGGTCCGGCTAGCCGGAGCCCGATGGAATCTCATCCAGGTCATGCTCGCCGACGGCCACGCCGAGGCCGCTGAAGACGAAGCCATGAAGGCGCTCGCCGAGCTTCAGACCGCGCTCGGCCCGGACCACCTCGACGCTGCGGCGCTGTCCGGCGCGCTTCTCCTTATCGCTGCTGTCGCCGCTGTCCGGACCGGCGATGCCTGGACTGGCCGCGAGCGACTCCGACAAGCGGCGCCGCTGGCCGAGCGAGTCGGCGACCGCAACGTCTGCTGGACCGCATTCGGGCCAACCAACGTGGCCATGTACGCCGTCTCGATCGAGATGGAGTCCGGCGAAGCCGTAGAGGGCTTGCGGCTGGCCGCCCACATCGACCACGAGCAGTCGCCCTCGATCGAGCGACGGGTGGCATTCTTGCTCGACCAGGCGAAGGGCTACGCACAGCGACGCGAGTTCGCCCAAACCCTGACCCTCTTGACCACCGCCGAAACCGACGCACCGGAAGACATCAGCTTCCGGCCTGCAGCCCATTCGCTTATCCGCACCGTCATGAAACGCGGGCGACGGACCGAGGCAGCCACTGCCGTACAACTCGCCAGCCGCGTCGGCCTGCCGGAATAGGGCAACCCCTCGCCGGTACCTACCCGAACTGACAGTTCGGGTTACTCGCAAGTAATCGTCATACCGTCGGGCTCTGGCACCCCGGCGGCCGGATGATCTTCCTCTCGCCTCCGAGGTCACGGGCGAACTCCCGCATGCGCTACTTCTCGTTCGCCGTGATGCGTCCCGGTCGTCGGGTGCCACCCAGCGACCGCAAGCAACGAACGAGGCGATCCCGGTGTACCAAGGCGAACACTCATCGACCCTGGGCAAGCAGTTCGACCTCACCCATTCGGCGCTCAAGCCCCGTGGAGTTGACGTCGAAGGAGCCAGCTCTCACCTCGGCGAGAGCGACTCGTGCTGCCTCGAGTTCACCATCACGGACGTACGACTCAGCCAACCACGTGCGATACAACGCCACCTCGCGGGCGTGCGCGTGGTCATGGCGGTCGATTGCAGCCGTGGGCAGCGCCGCCGCGGTAACCGGATCGCCCAGCTCGATCAGGCAGCGGTCAGGCATGACATCGATCTCCTCCCGGGACATCCAGTACACCCATCTGGGGTCCAGAACGCATCCACAGGTCGATCGCAGCGCCCTCAGTTATCGCCCAATCAGGCTGTCGTGGATATGGTCGTCGAGTTCGGCCAGAAAGTCTTCGTTTCGCCACGGTCGGAGATCACGCCGAGCGAGGCGAATTCGCTGCGCTGGGACTCGGCCGCCCGTCGCGGCGGTGATGTCGACGGCCTCGTGCAGCAAGTCAACGCAGGCTGCCGGGTCGCCCAGGCGCAGCCGAGCGAGCGCCAAATCGGTGCTGACGATGCCGCGTTGCACGGCGTCCCGCGAGAACCCCAACGCGGAGATCGACCGGTCAAGACGGTCATGTGCGCGGCTGGCGTCTCCTGCATGGAGGGCACACAAGCCGTCGAACCCGTCCAACCGGTCAGTGTTGAAGCCGCCGTGCGGGTCGTCGATGCTCAGCTGCTCTGCCGTCTTCCAGGCACGGTCGAGGGCGACGGCCGCCTTACGGGCCTGGCCGGCCCGAGCGCAGATCTCCGCATGCACGGCATGAGCACGAGCGCGAATCGCGTAGCTGGGACCCCGGTGAGCTTCGACGGTCGCGGCGTGGGCGATCGTCCGAGCCGTTTCCAGGTCGTCAGTCGCATGCAAGGTCACCATGGTGTGGCTCGTCTGGATTGCGGCGCGGTGGCTGCGGTCCTCGAGGTGCGAGGCTACTTTGGTCGCCTCTGTGTACAGGGCCATGGCCGCCTCGTCGTCGTGAGTTTCGAACGCCAGCCGACCGGCCAGCGAGTATGCAGCTGCGGCGAGCGGGACGAGCTCCTGCCGCCGACTGACCTGATCATGCTTCACGAGCCGGCGACAAGACTCGACGATGGGCGCGAGCTGGAGTTGGAGGCGGACGAACGGGACGGCTCCGATCTGTCCGTTGATCGCCGTGACCGACTCCTGCAGCCGCCTGATGTCCTTCTGGTCAAGCTGCGAAGGGTCGCTCAGCCTTCCGTTGCCGCCGTGCGTGCGGTGAGTGACGAGAGCGACGAGCTGCTGCACTCGCTCCGGCGGCGTCCCGAAGAGGCGAAGGGCGTCCAGCAGGGTGGCGAAATCGGATCCGGGTCCGATCGCCAGGTCGCCGGCTGGGGTGCGCGCGTAGAGGTGCACCAGGAGGAACTGGTAGCGGTCGCTGGGGCTGGTTCGGCCAGAGACGCTCTCCCAGCGAGCGACCGCGCGTTGGACGCTGGCGACCTGCCTGTCCATCAGGGAGGTCACCGCGAGTCGGCGTGCAGTGTCCCGCAGCGCCCGGGCGAGCTCAGCCCAGGACCAGCCGCGTCCTTCGCGCAGCCGCCGCAGCAGCACGGCCGCGGATTCCCGATCAGTCGTGGTCACGATGACCAGTACACCATCCGGACGATGTCATACGGGTGCAATCAGCCGGGGTTTGCCCTGTTCGGCTGCGTAGTTCACCGTGTACCAGGTACCGCTGGTCGGATCGGTACCTCGGGGGAAGCCGACCACGAAGTCGCTGCGATCGACCATCCAGCGGTTGCGGGCGTAGTACGCGGCGGTGCCCAGCCGATCAGCGTCCAGCTCCACGACCTCGACGAGCCGGCCCGCGTCCCAGTGTCGGCGGATGGACGCCGCCGCCGCAGCTGGCTGATCAGCCACGGTGCAGGGCACCACGACGGTCAACGACGCCTGGCTGTGATCGGCCAGCCAATCCAGAGCGGCGGTGTCGATGCCGACGGCACCTCCAAGGTAGAAGTGAGCGTCCGGGGCGGCGAACGGTCGAAGGTAGTCGTCAAACAGTCCGGGAAGCTGGGACTCGGCGGGGACCGAGCGAGTACCGGTGATCGTTACATGTCGGGTCACGCTCGCCTGCACCTCATCGAATGTCATCGAATGTCATCTGTCGCTGTCGCGCTCGGTGACGATCTTATGAACGGACTGACTGCGGCGGAGACTACCTCTCACCCTCGCAGCGGCGGAGTCCCCGGGAATGCGAGGTGCGCACGATGACAGTGGACTTCGAATCGCTGGCAACGCTGCTGCCGATCACCTTCACCGCGCTGTTCGCCATCGCCTTCGCGATCGGCCTGATCCAGCAATGGGCAGCCAGCCGAAGGCGAGCACGCGTGTCCGGTAGCCGAAACGCTCCTCCGCGCCACAGGCGACTCGACGACTCGGGACGTGACCTCCGATGATCACGCCCATCACGAGCCCGTTCGCGTTCCTCTGGGACGAGCCGGCCAGCGAGCCGTTCACCACCTTGCTGAAACGCCGCTGGGACTTCCTTCCCGAGTTCGACGCCGACGGCCGCCTCGAGCGGATCACCGGCTCCTTCACCTGGGAGGCAGACGGCTTCGTCGACGCTGTCCGCGTCAAAGGCGAGACCGACGCCGCCGCCCTGCGGGTGGATCGCGCCGGCGGGAAGATCTGGGAACGCGAAGGCGACACCCTCAACATCCTGCACCAGCTCGTCGAGCTTCCCGCGCCCAGTGACCCGCGCGCGCCTCGTCTCGTGATCGGCGCGGCTCCGCGGCTGTGGACACCGTGAGGTGGCCGTGGGCGCGACGCGCGCGACGACAGCTCACCGTCGTCCAGGCACGGCAGGCGCTGGCGTCCTTGCCGGACGTCCACTGGCGCGATCCCGAGTCCGAAGAACAGGCACGCACGCAGCTTCAGGAGGTTGCCGCGATCGTCGAACAGGCACTGCGGCGAGTTCATGCGTCATCGGAGGAAGCGCGCGCGTTGAAGTACGCGCAAGCGAGGTTGACAGCGTTTCTGGAGGGCTGGGACGACCCCGGCCTGATCGCACCGATTCACCTCGTCGCCATGTACCAGAGCCTCAAGGCGGCTTTGCGCACACTTTCCCTCAGATTGGCAACGAACGAGAACGCGGATCCGCCGACGAACCCCGACGATCCCGTACCTCGACCGTGAACACAGCCGAAAGCCCAGCCCGGACAGGCGATGTGCGTACCTCCCTCCTGTCCGGTCTGCGCGCCTCGACCGAACGCGAACGCTCAATCTCCGGGCGGTCGAGGCGCATCCAACGTGTTCATTCCCGACCTGGAACGTGATCAACCATGCACGACACCTCAACCACAACACCGAGCCACCACGAGGCTCCTACCGCGCAGCGCCACGCCTTGAGCGTCGACCGTCTCGCCGCCGTCGTCAACGCCACCGGCAGTGAGACAACAGCGACGATCGGCGCCCTGCAAGGGAAAGGACACCTGCGCGAAACCATCCGGTGGCGGTTCGTCCAGTATTCCGCGGACCCGATACCGACTGACCAAACCCGAGTGCGGCGTCGCGGCGTGACCGCGCCTAACGCCGGTCGGCCGACCGGGACCGTTCTGAGATCACCCGCAACCAACGATCCGCGGATCCACCGCGTCCATTGCGTCACGTTCGACGCCACCGGCTTGCTCGCACCCGCATGCGCGTCAGCGGACTACCGCCGCGACACCGTCCATGCCGCACGGTCCCGCCGCCCGCGCTACCGCGAAACGTCAGCCGCCGTGACCTGCCAGAGAACTCGATGCAGTGAGGACAACGCCGGCAGCGACCCGCCCGAGGATGCGACCGAGTCTGAGGCTGCCGCGGAGCCACCATGCCAGTGACCGACGGCGCGAGACCCGAGACCTACTGGTGGAGCATCGTGCGTGCGCGGCCGCTGCACGACTACCTCGACTCGCGCACAACCACGGCCCGGCTACGGCATTGGCCGACCCGCGATCCCGACTTCCCGTTCACCATCTACCCGCTCCAGGAAGCCTTGGATGACTCTGATGACCAGGACCGATACCGGCGAGCTCGCCCATGCCGTGGGCGCGGAACTACAGCAGCAGCGGGAAAGCCGCGGCTGGTCCCGCGCTGCACTCGCCGCGTGGTCTGACGGCCGGGCGAAGGTGCGAACACTCATCACGTGGGAGAAAGCGACCCGCTCGATGTCCCTGCGCCAGCTCGGCGACGCCGGCCTGCTTTATCAGCTGCGGCCCTCCGAGCTGCTGGCCCGCGCTGAACGCCGTATCCCCTGGGACCCGGACCTCGGTGTGGACCTCGCCGCCCTGGCCGCCACTCAGTGCGACGCGCTACGCCCCGCGGCCCGCTGGGCACAAGACGAGCTCCGCGCCGGTGAACCACCGTTTCGCGGGCTCAGGCCCGTCGACCTCGCGAGGCTCGCGGATCGGTGCCGCCTGAGTGTCGCGCACCTGACCATCCTGCTTTCCACCGAGGCACCAGTACACCAATGACACCAACAGAAACGACACAACGCACACCGACCCGCCAGCATGAAGCCAATCGGGCGCCGTGGTGGCGACCATGCGGCATCGACCAAAAGAGAATCAACCTCGCGTATCTTTTCGACGCCTTCCGTGAAGCCAAAGACAGCGATGGCCGCTCCGTGGCCTCCGTGAAGTTCGCGCACACCAGCGAACGCGACGCCGCCCGCCGGATGACCACCCGCGTCCCCGACGCGGGCTTCGTGTTCCGCTCCGAACGCGCGTTCCTCGACCGCGTCGCCACCTACCTCGTCACCCACCAGCGCGTCAGCACCATCGTGGTCGCCGGCGCCGGGCTACCCCACATCGCCGGTGACGACGACCTGCACTCCCACGTCCGCCGCGGCGAAGAAAACAACCGCAACCGCTCCCCGGGCTTCACCCGCGCCAACGTGATCTACGTCGAACGCGACCCGCTCGTCCTCGCGCAGCTACGCACGATTGCCGACGAGGACAAGGGCGTCTACGTCGTCGAGGCCGACCCCTGGGATCCGCAAAGAATGTGGGACACCCTGTACAACACCGGGAGCGAGAATCCAGGTCTCGTATCAGCCGACCACGACCACGTGGCGCTGTTGCTGGGCGGCGTCATGTCCTTCCACGGTGGCAGCCGCGCCGACGTCGCCCAGGTGGTACAGGGCCATCTCGCACGACTGCCCAACGGCTCGTTCCTGGCCATGACGCACCTGCTGATGCCCGAGCACCCCGACCTCGCCGCCCAGGCCCGCGAGTTCGAAGAAGCACTCCAGTTTTCCGGTCCCGGCACCGGAAGCCTCGCCACCCGCCGCGAGATCCAGACGATGCTCGACGGCACGGTGGAGCTACCACCGGGAATCGTCCCGGCGTTCACCTGGTACCCCGACGGGCCGCCCACAGACCCGCCGGTCTGCGGAAACTTCGCCGCCGCGGTCCTTGCCCAGAAACCCGGACCGGACAGGGACTTACCGGAACCTCCGTGGCGGCCGAAAAATAGCTGACTGCCTGACTGTCCCTGTCCCGATATCGCGGACAGTCAGAGATCCGAGACGATGCCATCACACGAAACTCGAGCGCCCTCGCCGGAAGACCGTCGGCCGCTACCCGCTCGGCGCGAGCCTCAACTCCGCCGTCTCGTGATCACACGGCAAGAGACCGACTTGACTACGGCGCGGCAGCCGATGGTGCATGCGGTGCTCGAGGCTCCGGAGCCATGGACGTCGGGTGCCGGAATCGTCCCGACGCCCCACCACTTGGAATGAGAACCTGTATGACCAAGGTAAAATCACTTCCGGCGCTGCTCGCTTTGAGTGACTCTCTCCGTGCGGCCAGAACAGATCAAGGACTGGGTCTTCGCAGGTTCGCGGATGCGCTGGGAGTCCCGGCCGCGACCTTGTCGAGCTGGGAAACCGGCAAGCGGCAGCCGGAGATCGACGTTGTGGCACACATTCTCGGATTCCTCCGGGTCAGCCCGGCTGAGTACCAGCGCATCATGTGGCTCTGGCACCAGCTCGACTCCCCGACTTTCATCGAAAATCTCATTCCAGGCACCGCTAGCCTGCGGCAGAAATTGGATGAACTCGCCGTCCGTTCCTGGGAATGGGCACCACACACGGTCCCGGAACCATTGCAAACCCCGGAGTACACCCGCGCGATTCTGCAGCGCGACGCGACCCAGCCTGACGATATTGACGTAGAAGTCTTCATCCGGCAGGCCCAGCAGCTGGGCCGCAAGCAGCCCCGACGCCGGACTGTGCTGTTAGGCGCAGCAGCCTTGGCGCCGGCGGCCGCGTCGCAGCTACACGCAATCGGTGCGACGGCGGATCGTCTCCACGTGAAGATAAGGATCGTCCCAGCGAGCACCGAAGGCGCACGAACGATGGAGCCCTTCACGATCTATGAGACCGCGGGCAAGACCTTCACTGTCGCGTTGCGACACCACGACAACGTCATCTTCGTCAGTGAGCGAGACGTGGTGCAGAGGTACCGGTCGCGGTTCAGGTCGCTAGAGCGAGAAGTAATCGACGATGCCGACCTTGATCGAAGCGAGTCGCCCAGATACAGGCGCGCTTGACCACGACGCCGTCTCAACGGCCAGCCGCGGATCGCCCCGCCACGTTCGCCAGCTGCGCGGGCTTCCTGAAGGCGACCACGCACTTCGCGCCGGCCGCCGCACGCACCAGCTGAACCCAGCACACCGGCCGCGGAGTGGCCGCGCAGCACCCCGACTCAGCCCGACCCGCCGGCCACGGCGCCACCGCAGACCGGCGACCAACCAAGAAAGCAGCACATCGATGCCTCCACTGCTCCTCAGCCATGCCCGGACGCACAGCTGCGAACACGGAATCGTCGATGTCGAGCCGCCTCGCCGGAACACCAGCGGCGGCCGCCTGCTCGGCACGAGCCGCAACTCCGCCGTCGGCTGCATCGTCGCTACCAGCCCGAGGGCCACCCACCAGTGCCTGCCGCAGCTTGTGGTCGCGACAGTCAGCTGGGACCTCGATGCCGCCCAGATGGTGGTCGACCGGCAGGTCCGCGAATTCCTGGACCTGGGCACCGGCGGGGTCGCGCTCTGGGCCCGCCACTCCACGTTGTCTGCCCTGTCGGAGGCAGGAGCGCAGATCGTGGCGATCGAGCACGACCGGAGGCAGCCGCTCGCTCCGGTCATCCGGGCGACCTGGCTGCTCCAGGGCACCGCGTTCGGCCTCGCGCTGGTCCTGCGATGACCGCCCGCCCTTCCGGCGGCGTCCGGTCCAAGCCTGCGCCGTGCCGCCCCCGCTCGCCGCGCGGCAACCACGGCCCGATGTCTCGCGTCTCGAACCACGCGGAGACTCGGCGGTGGTGCCGGTGACCGTCCCGTACGCGCACCTGCCCTCGCTGACCCGGCAGGTCTACGAGCTGCTCGCCGACCATCCCGGCCCCGACACCACCGCGTTCCCGGTTGCCGCCGCCCTCGGTATCGGCGAGCAAGACGCGGCCGCGGCGCTGCAGCGCCTGCGCGCCGCCCGCCTGCTCGACCAGCACCCGCCCGGCGACCGGTACACGATTGCGCCCTGGGCGCGCCTGCACGCCACCCAGCGGCGCGCCCGGCTGCCCAACCCGGCCCGCGCCGAGCAGAACACCCGCCTGATCGATTGGTACGCCGCCACAGCCTCCGCCGCGGTCCCGCTCCTCGCCCGCGACGCATTCCGGTTCAGCACCCCGGCCAAGCACGAGACGGTGCCGCACGACCACGGGGACGGGCGCCGCGCCCTGCACTGGTACACCTGGGAACACCGCGTCCTGCGCACCATCCTCACCGCCGCCGCGGACCGCGGGCGCGACGACCTCGCCCTCGAGCTGGCCGAAGCCACCTGGCACCTGGCCCGCACCACCTACCACCACGACGACCTCGCCCACGCCCAGCACACCGGCCACACCCACACCCACCAAACCCGGCAACCGATCGCCGCGGTCTTCCGCGCCCGCGAAGCCTCCGCCCTTGCCGACCTCCGCCACCACGAAGCGGCACTCGGCGCCGCGGCCGACGCCGTCACCCTCGCCCAAGACATCGACGACCCGGGCATCCTCGCCCTGGCCTACTCCCACAGCGGCCGCGTCCGCCTCGCCGCCGGCGATCCCGACGAGGCTCTGCACGAATTCACCACCGCCCTGCGCCACTACCGCACGATCGTCGACAACCACGGCCACGCCCTCGCCCAGCGCCGCATCGGTCAAACCCACCTGGCCCTCGGCCACCCCGCCGACGCCGTCCGCTTCCTCGACGCCGCCAGCAGCGCCCTGACCCGCGCCGGGAACCGGCTCGCCGCGGCACGAGCCATGACCTACCTGGCCGACGCACTCACCGCCGACAAGCAGGCGCCCCAAGCGTTGACGGCCGTGGGCCGCGCCCACGGCCTGTTGGGCAACACCGCGGCCCCGCGCTACCGGGCCGGCCTCGACCTGGCCGCCGCCCGCGCCCGTTGCGCCCTGGCCGAGCCCACAGCGGCCCGCCGTATCACCGACGACCTCATCCGGCGACTCCGCCATGCCGGTCTCGGGGCCGCCGGCGACCTCGCCGCCGCCACCGAACTACACGACCGGCTCTGACCCACCACATCGGGAGTCCACTGTGGAACTTTTCTTTCAAGGCGATCGCCTGCCATGACGGCCCGGGAATCCCTGACCGTGGGCCGTGCCCTCGGCGCCCCGTGCGTTGCGGCTCTGGTCATCCGATCATCGTCACGGTCTTCGCGCGCTCAAACACGGGACGCGGTGATTGTCGATGCCGGTTGGGGCATCGGCCTGTTCGTGTCCGGGTTACGCCGGCTCAGAAAGGAATCGGACACAGATGTCGACTGCGTTTCCCCGGGACACCCACCGTTCTCAAGCAAGCTCCACGCGAGCCGGCCGGAGGTGGCTGACGATCGGCGAGCACGTCACCGCCACGCACCGACGATCCGCGACCGATGATCTGCCGGACCCGGACTGGCTTCCCTGGCCACCGACTGCCCGAAACTGCCCCCTGCCCCTACCGCGGCATGAGCGCACCCCGTACCGGGTCTGGGAAGTGATGGAATTGCGTGCTCGATACGTGCGGTGGCCTCAGATCGCCGCCCGTCTCGGCCTGCCCGAGCACGTCGTCCGCGACTGGATCCACCGGCATGGCAACCGGTGACCTCGAACCGGGGCACGGTTCCGAGATCGACGTGCCACAGCACCCCCTGCTCGTCAGCTGGAGTTGGGGCGAGACTTCGGCCCGGCCAGGAATGCACACCGACCGGGCCGCCCCGTCCCACGCACGACACCCGGCGGATATCGCAGCGTTCGTGACGTCACGGGCAACGCGGAACCTGCGGTGTACCGCCTCCGCCCGGGCCGGTGTGCTGCTCGACCTCCCACAGGTCGCTGCGGACCCAGCCGTAGGTGCCGCCGCGGTAGGACCAGCCCCACGCATGTCCATCGGACGCACCGCGCGTGCACGACACCCAGAACCCGGCGCCGTAGCCGATCGTGCCGAGCACCGGACCGTCCACCGGCCGCGATCGGATGCGCGCGCCGTCCACGGTCGCAGTGACAGCGATCCAGCCTTGCACCGACGCGGCCGACAACGGCTGAGCGTGCGGCGAGTTGGGCACAGGCCAGACGAGGGTTCCGTCGGGTGCGACTGCCGGCGTCCCGGCACCGGCCTCGCCTTCGCCCGGCGGGCCCACGTCCGGTTGTTCGGACACCACGCCGGCGGCGGGTGACCATCCGGCGGCCTGCACCGGCGCCGCGGCCATCGTCGCGCCTCCGAGTGCACCAAACATCAACACTGACACCGCGATCCGCTTCGCACACAGAAGACTGGTTGTCATTCAAAGACTCCCGTCGAATTTCGCGCGTCGCCGATCGCTCACTTGGCGGGCTCGTCTAGAGCGTGAGGGCAGCGGCTCGTCAACGCACGTACGGAAACCGGCAGTGGAGCCAGGCCGTCACGTCACTTCGGCCAGGTGCGACCGCTCTGCACAGACGACTGGTCGGTGTCGGTTGTAGAAATTGGCTCGGGAGGGGCGCCCTCCCCAGTGCCCCCTCCCGAGCCGGGAACCCGTTTGTCGCCGGGGGTTGAGCGGACCGGATCCCCAGAAGGGTCCATTGTGGTCGCTCCCTGTGGACCACCGTGGATCACCTTCTGAAACCAGAGTGCCCCAGAAACCAGTAATTCGCCACAAGTGTTGACTATTTTCTGGTGATAACTTTGAGTGTCAGGTCATGCGCTAAACGCAGCTCCCACGACATCCTCCCCCGAGTGAGCGCCGGCTGGGCCTGGCTGCAGCTCAGTGCAGCAGACCCGCGGACCGGGACAAGCCCACAGTCCACGAGGGACACGACCGTCACCATGCGGCCGGCTTGCCCCGGACCCGCGGGGCCCGCTGGCCAAGACCGCGTCCACAGCCCACCCGGGCCTCGGCCACCGAGGAGGAATCCGTGCTCAAGTACTTCGTCTCCACCCACCGCACCCAAGGCGAACGGGACAACGACTCCAACAGCATTCCGGGTACGGAATTGGTAGACCTTCCCGGCGAATGCCACGACGACCCGGACTCGCCGTTCTGTGGCTGCGCCCGCAGCTTCGTCGGCATCAACAGCCGGCAGACCTCCACCACCGCACAGGTCATCGCGACCGACATGACCGCCGCGGAGTACATCGGCCGTTTCCACGCCGCTCTCCTCACCCTTGGCTGGAAAGACAACGCCGACACGCGCAACGGTGTCATCGATGCCGCAGTGGAGCTGCTGCTGCTCGCCGCCATGTGGCCAGTGGGCACCGTCGTCGAACGCCGCGGCCGCGAGATCCGTGTGCGGAGCTTCCCCGACGAATCGTGATCGCCCGCCGCCTGTTCAGCAGTTCGTTCGAAGGAGCGTTCATGTCCTGTTACAACGACGTGCGGCGTGCCCGCGCGTTCCTCCAGCACGCCGCCGAACCCACCAACCCGATTCTCGCGCGCTACGTCACCAAGGTCGGGCCCGTCGATGCAGCCCACCACGTGGCCGAACGCACCGCTCCGACCGGGGTCCTGGATCAGTGCCGCCGCGATGCGAGCTGGCAGCTCGCCGAAACCTGGCTGCAGATTGCAGCCGGTCTCGGTGGCCGGTTCGTGATCCCCGAGGATGACGAGTGGCCAGCCGAGGTCTTCTCCGACCTGGGCACCGTGGCCATCGACGGCGACACGCTTGCCGGGCCGCCGCTGGGTCTGTGGGTCCAAGGCGAGCCGCGGCTGGAGGAGTTGGCGACCGCGCGCTCGGTCGCGATCGTGGGAGCACGCGCCGCCACCGAGTACGGCGAGCACCACGCCGCGGAGTTCGCCTACGCGCTGGCCTCCCGCAACGCCACGGTGTGGAGCGGCGCCGCCTACGGCATCGACGGCGCCGCCCACCGCGGAGCGCTGGCGACCGACAGTCCGGCCAGCACCGTCGCAGTTCTGCCCTGCGGCCTCGACGTCGGCTACCCGGCCGGACACGTGGGCCTACTCCAGCGGATCGCCACGACCGGCGCCGTCGTGTCCGAGTACCCGCCCGGCACTCCGCCGGCTCGGCATCGCTTCCTCGTCCGCCACCGCCTGCTCACCTCACTTACTCGCGCCACCCTCGTGATCGAAGCCGGACGGCGCAGCGGCGCCCACCACGCCGCGCTCCTGGCCGACAAGCTCGGCCGGCCCGTCCTCGCCGTGCCGGGCCCGCTGTCCTCAGCGACATCCGCCGGGTGCCACCGGCTCATCCAGGACGGGATGGCCCACCTGGTCACCTCGGCCGATGACGTCATCGCGGTGATCGAGGAAAGCGACGAGGCGAACACGGAACCGGAGACGGCCGCCCCGGCGGGTGAGACCGGCCGAAGCTAGCGCACGCTCCGGCGGCGGCCGGACCCGCCGCTGCCCTGCTGAGGTCGGAGAGTGCCACAGACCGCCGCCGGGACGCGCGCTCGGGCGGTGGCGGCTCACGCCTTCGTGGGCCGCCACCGCCTCCCACGGCCCACACGCCGGGGAGCCGACCCGAGGAGCGCCGACCGTGACCGTGTACCTGACCCCGGGTGAACTGATCGGATCCCTGCCCGACACCTGCGCCGACACCCTGCACGTCATCGCTCTGCCACCCCACGCAGACGCCACGACCTCTGGGCGGCTCACCTCGCCGGCTGGCGCCGCATTCCCCGCCACCCATGTCCGCGGCATGAGCACCAGCGAGATGGCCGGACACGTGCAGGCCGCGCTGCCCGCGGACCACGACATCGACCTGGTCGTCGTCGTGATCGCCGAGGACCGCGCTCAGCAGTGGCTGCCGCTCCGCGCCGCGATCGCCGCACTCGAGTCCGCCCTGCGCCCCGCCGGGCACACCGTCATCGGCCGCTACTGGGCGCCGCACACCCTCCCCGGCGCTCCCTGGCGCGACTACCGCCGTCCCCTTCACCTCGGCACCGTCATCGCGCCGCGCTCGTCGATCGACTTCTCCGAGTCGATCAAGCTCGGCGGGGACGCACCAACCCCAACCTGGGGGTTGCCGTTCACCGAATCCGGCGAAACCCTGCCGACCCGCGCTGGCCGATTCGCCCGCCGGATCGTGCCGTTCCTGGTGCGCCGCGGCGACGAGGCCAACCGGATCGTCTCCCATGCGACCATCCAGGCCAGCCGCGGCGAATTCGTTGACGACATCGCAGCCTTCGCCGTCGCGACCGCGCTGACCAACAACGCTGTCTACGGACCGATGCTCCTGCCGCCTGCCGATCTCGACCCGCAGCGGGTCGAGCAACTGTGGATGGCCCTCTACGCCGGCAGCTCCGAGCCCAACGTTCGTGCTCGGCTGGCCACGCTGGTCGCGGCCAGCGCTGTGCGCCGCGGCGACCGCCACCTCACCGCGTGCGCCCTGACTCACGCACACGGCGCGCCGGGCGCGGCCACCGTCGGGCTGCTGTTCCAGCAGCACGCAGGCGCCGACGTCATCGAGCGTGAGCTGGACCTGATCGCTGCTCGGGTCGGTGCGGCGTGCTGGTAGTCCACGCCCGCGACGTCGCCAGCGACCGATTGCAGCTGGACTCGCGGGGTTAGCGCGCAGCCTTGATCACGAAACCAGGCCCGCGGCATCGGTCAAGGCCCGTGTGACGGCGTCGACCTCATCGCCGCAGGGCGTGGCCTTGACCGGTGCTCCGGCGTGGCCTGGATGTCCCGGGCTGTCCGCACAACCCGCCCGAGACCACCCGAATGAACCGGGAATCCCCGAGTTCGGCACGCCTTCCCCGGGCGAACCGAACCCCGGTTCGGGCTGGCCGGGAACAGCGCACGCGCCGCGCTGCCCCGGCCAGCCCCACCCCTTTCACCGGAAATCCTCGGAGGTTCGAGCATGTCACGCACGATCGAACTGACCGCCATCGAGCGAGAAGTCCTCTACGACGTCGCGCGCGGCCTGAACAACATCCAAATCGGACTGAAGCAGTTCCGTTCGACCGAAACCATCCGCACCCACATGAAGAACATCTTCGCCAAGCTGCGGGCCCGCAACCGCGCACACGCCGTCGCCATCGCCTACGACACCGGCATCCTCCGATGCCAGGTTCCGCACCTGCCATTGACACAGGCGATACCGCGACCGACCTCCCCGGCGCCGTGCCGACGCGACAGCTCCGCGCACACTCCGACCGCCGGCCGCTCCGCCGGGCGCAACCCCGCGTCGGGAGGACGACGATGACCGATTCCGACCGCCCCACCGTCGCGCGGACATACCTCGACGACCCAAGCTTGGCGCTCGTCATCGACGACGCGGATGTCGGCGCCGACGCCGAGAGCGTGATCGGTGAGCTCCTCATGCGAGATCCCGCGGACGCCGCGCTGATCGTGCGGGGCGCGGCGACGTTGTCAGCCACAGGTGCCGGAACCGCCGCCGAGTGCCTAGCCACATCGATGACCTTGCTCTACGGCTGCCGTGGCCACGCGTCAGTCAGGTAGCCCCGCGACCGCGCACTGCCCGTCTGCCGGTTTTCGCTGCCTCGCGCACATTCTCGCCCGAAAGGACCCGTTTCATGCATGCTCGTGCCCGCGCTGTCGCCCTCGCTGGGCCGCAGCCGCACATCGTCGACCTCCACGCCACGCTCGCAGCCAGCGGTTCCGAACTGCCGGTGGACGGCCTGGGCTCGGGCGTCTCACGCGAATCTCGTGATCGCGTCCGCGCAGCCATCCGCAACGCCGGATTCTCCTGGCCGGATGGCGTCGTGCACATCACCGCCCCCGCCGGCCAAGCGGGATCCGATGTCGATCTCGCGGCCGCGGTTGCGGTCCTGCAACTCACCGAAGCCACGCCGGTCCACCGGCTGGCGACCACGGCGTTCGTCGGCGAGCTCGGTCTCGACGGCACGGTCCGGCCGGTCCCCGATGTGCTGACACGCGCGATCGCCGCCGCCGAGGCAGGCGTCACTCACCTGGTCATCCCCGCCTCCACGGCCGCGGAAGTCACCAATGTCCCTGGGATCACCACCGTCCCCGTCGGGTGTCTAGCCGACCTCGTCGACTGGTTGCACAGCGGACCAGCTCCGGCGAGCGTGCCTCGCTCCGGCGAGCGGGCAACAGCGTCGGTGTGGACTTCCGAAGTCTGGGGCCGCGTGGCCCCCGAGGCGGTGCGCGCTGCCGCCGCTGTGGCAGCCGGTGGGCACCACGTCCTGCACCTGTCCCCTCCGGGGACCCCGATCCTGCTGCTGCCGCACGTGATCCGAGCGCTGATGGCCGACCTCACCGACCCCGAAGCCCTCGAGGTCAGCCGGTGGCATTCCCTGGCCGGCGAACCGCTCCCCGGCGACGGACCGCACACCCGGCCACCCGCCGAGTCCGTGCACCCCAGCAGCACGATCTCCTCGATCGTCGGTTCCGCCGGCCGGCCCGGGCTGCTGACCCTGGCCCACCGCGGTGTGCTGACCGTCGAGGACCTGCCTGAGTGCTCCGCCCGCACCGTCGAAGCACTGCGTTCGGCCCTGACCGATGCGACCGTCACCGTCTTAGGCGCAGGAGGCAATGCGTCCCGCCCGGCCGGGGCGCGGATCGTGTTCACCGCGCGGGACTGCCCCGGCCGGTGCGTGCGGGTCGCCGACTGCCACTGTACTGCGGCGCAACGGGCCCGCTACCTCGCGCGGATCCCGCGGTGGCTAGTGGCCCGGACCGACCTGTTCGTCCAGCAGGTCACCGCCGCCACGCCGGATCCGTCGCTGCCGTCGCTGGAGTCGGTCCGAGACGACGTCGCCCGCGCCCGCGAACGGGCGCGCCGCCGGTGGGGCGCCGCACCCGAGCCCGACGCCGAAGCCGGGTACGCACAAGCCGTAGCCGGGTTTCCCCGTGATGCGGTGCGGGAGCTGGACGACGCCATCGACTGGGGCCAGCTGTCGGTCCGCACGGCCACCCGGTGCCTGCGGCTGGCCTGGACGCTGGCCGATCTGGACAGCCGGCCGCACCCGAGCATCGACGACCTCCGGACGATCCTCACGAGCCGGCAGCGCGCCTCTCACCTGATGCGGACGCCAGCTCCGCGCTGAGGCTTCGCAGCAGCAACCGATGACGACGAATGCGCTGTCGGGGCGGGCAGTGAGGGAGAAGCGATGAAGCGGCAGGGCCGCACCGAGAAAGGCGGTGCTGGTGTCCCGGTCGGGCCGACGCACTCTAGCGGAGCCTGGCGCCGGCGGACGCCCGCCTGCTCACGGCACCGGCTCCGGCTGAGCACAAAGGGCGGGCTTGCCGCCGACACGGGCGGCCCCGCTGCGGCGAGTGCGTCCCGACCGGGACACCCGCACTCCGCCCTTTCTCCACAGCCGTACGACGATTCGAGGACGGGCGGTGTGCGGGGTTCGTGGCCGGTCACCGAGATACACGGTGGCCGGCCAGCCCGTGTAGAGGAGCCGCCCAGTGACCAGCACGATGGACCTGCCGACCCAGCGCACCACCGACGACCCCGCGACCGCTTCCGATGCTGACCTCACGCCCACCGAGCTGGACAACACCACGACCGACGAGGCGGTGTCCGACGACACCGGCGCCCACCCGCTCGCCGGACTGTCCGACGAACAACGCGCTGCACTGCACGCGCAGTGGGACGCCGAAATCAACACCGTCATCTTCGTCGACCCGCACGAGGTGCTCGTCGACGAGAACGTGCGCACCGACAACGCCGAGGCCGACCCGGCGACCACGGCGAACCTCAAGAACCACGGCGTCAACACCGCGACCAACGGCTACCGCAACTACGAAACCGGCATCATCTTCATCACCGAGGGCCAGCGCCGCCGCAACAACGCCTGCGAAGCGGGCGTCCTGCTGCCGGTGTGGATGAAGACCCCGCCGCCCGCCGACGAGCGCAAAGCCACGATCGCGCGGATCGTCACCCAGCTCGACGAGAACGACGTCCGGGAGCCGCTGACCCTCCGCGACACCGCCCGGGCCCTCCAGCAGCTGGCGGCGTTCAACCTCACCCCGGCCGGCATCGCCCGCAAGCTCGCCCGCGGCAAGAACGGCACCGCCTACGTCAAGCAGGTGCTGCAGGCCGGGGAGAGCGAGCTGGCGGTCAAGGCCGCCGAACGCTTCGACCTCGACCTGGTGCAGGCCGCAGTGGTCGGCGAGTTCGACAACTCCGGTGACCGCGACACCGCCACGGAACTGATCCGCATCGCGCGCATGGAACCGAACAACTTCCAGGTGTTCGCCCAGAGCAAGCGCACCGAACGGGCCGAGAAGCAGCGGCTCGCCACCCTGGTCGAGAAGCTCACCCGGGAGCTGACCGCCGCCGGAGTCACGATCTTCGGCGGCAGCCTCACGGTAGACGCCGGCGAGGCTCGCTCTCTCGACCGGCTGCGCCCCACCCCGGAGGACGCGCCCTACACGATGTTGACCGCCGAAGACCACGCGGCCTGCCCCGGCCACGGCGCGTGGATCGAGGACGACCACCACGACGACGAAGGCAACCGGGTCCCAGTGGCCGTCTACGGCTGCGCCGACTTCCGCGGCCACGGCCACGCCCTCAGCCACGCCCCGACCGGGCGGCCCGACCTAACTACCCATGCCACCGGCACACCCGGCAGCACCACCGCCGGAGACAGCGTGGCCACCGCCGGCGAGAAGGACGAGATCGCGGCCGCGCGGGCCGCACTCGCCGCCGACGAGCGCGCCCGCACGGAGGCGCGGATCATCCGCCGGTGGGTGATCGACCACAACAAGCAGATCGACGCCTCCCAAGCGCCGCGGCGCGAGTGGCTGGCCGGCTTCGCGCTGCGCAAGACCGCACCCAAGGGCGCGCAGCTGTTCCTCGCCAGGCAGAAGGTCCACGGCGGGTACGAGCTACGCCGCGCGTTCGAGCGCAACCACGCCCTCGCCCGCGAGCTGCTCGGCATGCCCGTCGGCAGCACGCTGGCCGACCTGACCGACAAGATCGCCGCCGCGCCCACCCCGGGCAAGGCCACCGTCTACGACATGTTCCTCACGCTGTGCGCGATGGAGGACACGTTCTCGCGCAACGCGTGGCGGTATCCGCAGCAGTCGGAGCAGGAGTACATGGCCGCCCTCACCAGCGCCGGCTACGACGCCTCCGACGTGGAACGGCTGGTTCTCGCCCCGCAGAGCGAGCAGGACGTCATCGCCGCCCAGCTCGACCCGACCACCTCCACCATCGTCGGCGACGAACAGGATTCCGGCGATCAGCTGAGCAAGGCGCCCGAATCCGGGACGCCCGACGATGGCCCCACCGGCGACGATGCCGGTGACTCCGACGAGTCCGACGCTGAGCACGTTGGTGCCGACGTCGAGCCCGTGAACGGCGGACTCGACGCCGAGAGCACGAGCGACGGGGGCGATGACGTCGCCCAGGAGATCGCCGTTGACGCCGGCGACCTGGCTGATCTGGATGTCGCCGACGCGGAGCTGGCCGGCGCCGCGTTCTAGGCAGCCCACCGCCGCATCGCTGCCGCCTCACCGGGGCGGGCCCGCGCACGCCGTGCCGGGCCCGCCCCGGCCGTCACCTTCCTCCCGCGTCGCCCCGCGCCGTCCCGCGCCGTCTTCGGCGTGCTTTCAGGGCGCAGAACGGAGTTCTGCCGATGCACCCGCAGCTTCCCGCTGTCTTCCAGCACGTCCACCACACCAGTACTTACGCCGCCGGACACCATCCCGTCTGGCCGTACGCCCCGCTCCCGCCCGGCCCGGCATGGACGCACGCCACCTGCCGCTGCGGCTGGGCCGACGTCGCCGAATCCCACAGCGACGCCCGCGTCCTGGCCCGCCACCACCGCCGCTACGCCGCCGAACACCCCGCCTACCTGCCCGGCGCGGCCCTGCGCATCGGCGGCCGCACACACCAGGCCGACGCCACCGGCACCCACGTCTCCATCACCGGCACCCGCCACGGCTGGGCCCTGGCCGACGGCATCGGCGACAACCCGCTCGCCGCCCACGCCGCCGGCAGCGCGGCGGCCACCGCCGCCTCCGTCGCCGCCGACCGCGGCGCCCGCGCCGGCCTGCTCGCCGCCACCGCCACCCTCGCCACCGTGCTCGACGGCGACACCGTCATGGTCGTCGCCACCCCACTGCCAGCCGAGCGTCGTGGCGGGTGGGACATCGCGTGGGTCGGAAGCTGCCGCGCCTACGAATTCGACCCCGACACCGACACTCTCACCCAGCTCACGGTCGATCACACCTTCGGCCAGCAATTGCGCGACGGCCTCGCCGAGCGCTACCGCGACCGGCCACAGTTCCTCGCAGACCTAGCCGCCGGGCAGGACCACGTCGTCACCAGCTCTGTCGCCACCGCCGACAACGGCGCCATCGGCCACGTCACCACCACCGGGCCGCGCCGGCGGTTGCTGCTGACAAGCGACGGCGTCCACAAACCCGTACCTCACGCCTCCCTCACCCGGGCCGCACGGACCTTCAGCGACCCCATGGCGTGCGCGAACCGCTTGACTCTCGCCGCGCGGTATTTCCGCGGTGCCGACAACGCCGCCGCCATGGTCATCGACCCCGTCCCTGCCCCGATCGCGCCCGAGCTGGTGCCATGACCACGTCTACAACAACTGCGTGGGCGACCACGCTCGCCACCGACGCCACCAATCTGCTGGGCGCCGCGCTGGAGGCTGCCGAGCGCGGGTGGCCGGTGTTCCCGCTCGCCCCGCGCAGTAAGAGGCCCGCCATTCCCGGCTGGCAGCAGCGAGCGACCTGCGATCCCGACCGCATCCGCCGATGGTGGCTGCGCCACCCGATGTGCAACCTGGGCATCGCCTGCGGACCAGCGGGTCTTCTCGTGCTCGACCTCGACGCCGCCCACGGGCGTATCCCGCCGCACTGGGCACGACTGGGAGTCACCCACGGCCGAGACGTCCTCGCGCTGCTGGCCGAGCAGGCAGGCGAGCCCGACCCGGTCGACACGTTCACCGTCGCGACCCCGCGCGGCGGCGAGCACCGCTACTTCTCCCGGCCGCCCGGGTCACGGCTGCGCAGCACCGTCGGCGCTCGCGGCCACGGGCTCGGCTGGCACGTCGACACCCGCGGCCACGGCGCACTCGTCACCGCACCAGGATCGCTGGCCATCGTTCGCGGCGTGCCGGTGCCCTACGCCATTACCTGGGATCTCCCGGTCGCTGTCTTGCCCGGCTGGCTAGTCGCCGCCCTCACCCCGCTACCACCACCGCCGCTGGCTGCGAATCTGCCGCCACCATTGCCGGCGACCAGCCGACGGGTCACCGCCTACGTCCAGGCTGCCGTCGCCGCCGAGTGCCGCAACGTCGCCACCGCCACCGAAGGCCACCGCCACATCACCGTCTTCGCCGCTGCCGCGGCGCTCGGGGAGTTGCTGGGCAACGGCTGGATCAGCCACGCCGCGATCACCCACCACCTCACCGACGCCGCCCGCCACCACCTCGGCGTCGCCGACTTCGACCGCGACGAGCTGACCCGCACCATCCGCGATGGCATCGCCGCAGGCCGAGAACACCCCCGCGTCCTCACCGACCGTCCCCGCACCCCGATCTCGACACCGCTAGAAGCCACCGTGTCCACACGAGACACCGAGAGGTGATCGCCATGTCCGAGCAAGAGCACCAGCACGACCAAGGCGTCATCCGCGCGGACGAACAACTCGTCAGCGGAGACAGCCAGCCCTACTTTCCGGCCCGGCTCGGCGAGCCGCAGCTTGTTCTCGAAACCGAGTTCGGCGACAAGTTCTACACCGCGACACCTCGGTTTCGTCGTGTCGTTGCGGAATGGGTCGCGATCACCGCCGAAGCCACCTCCGACCACCTGACGTTTCGCTGGGACGGCGACGATCTGATCGTCATCGACGACGCCGCCCTCGACCCAGGCGATCCGGCGAGCACGCCCTTTGTCGAACGCGTCCGGCCCGATACCGATGGCTGGCCGCTACTTCTTCGACGGGTGGCTGTGGAACGACCTCGACGCCGCCGTGCAGCGGTTTGACGACACCGCGCACAGCGTTGACCCTGTTGTTCCAGGACTGTCCCCGATCGGTCGCGCCGTTGATCCGGTACGTCGCCGAGCACACCGATCCCCAGCTCAACCCAGATGCGCTGCAACGCATCCGCCGACGCCAACGACGAAAGACTTCTTCAGGTGCCGTATCCACAGCGTCACAGTCGAATCACGGGGTAGCTGATGAGTGACAGTTACATCGACATTCCGGCGGACTCGGAGATCGAAATCGCACACTCCGGGGACGACGTCGGCGCAGAAGTCGTTCCGGACGCCCACATGGCGTTGCTTCTGGGCGACCATGCCACCGGTGTCGCGGTGATCCAAGGCACGCACGCAGAGCTGACGGCCTTCCTGCGCCGGGCTTGTCGGACGCTGGCTCAGTCCAGGGACACCGGCGGTCAGTAAGCGACAAGTCGCCCAACCGGCCGGCGACCGGACATGGATCTGGGCCGTCCGACGCGCAGGTCCGCCGTCAGGAGAGCACACCACGGCTCCGGGCGCCCGCAGCCACTTCACCGGCTTCATCGGGAGCAGAGCGCCCGGAGCCTCGGCGTGCTCCGGGATGGCGGGTCATCCGCGCCCGACGCGGACATCCCTCAACCCGAAGGGAAAGAACCTCATGCCCACCGTCTGCTACACGCCAGCAGCATTCTGGACCACGACGCTCTCACAGCTCGTCCAGCTCAGCCTCACTTTCGCCGGCACCTACCTCGCCTGCTGGCTCGGACTCAAGCTCATCGGCTTCATGAGCGAACTGGGCGAAGCGGTCATCGAGCGCGTACGCACCAAGGCCAACCGGAACACGACCGCGGCGACCAACGACGACCCGACACCGCCGACCCCGGAAACCGCTTGCCGCGCAACACATTCTGCGTGACCGCACTGCCCGTCACCGCCCGCAGAAGCCCTTCGCCGCTACTCCGTGAGGTTTCGATGCCTGCACCCATCTATCTGACCGACGCCGACCTTCTCGCCGCCATCCCCGCCGCACTGGGATTCGTGCCCACCGACTCCGTGGTCGTCGTCGCGGCCGCCGCCCACCCCGACGGCACCGCACGCATGGGACCGATCACCCGCTTCGACCTCGACGCCGTGATCCACCACCCCAGGCACGTTGTCGCCTACCTCAGGCAAGTTCTCTCCGAAACGCCGGTCAAACGCCTCATCAGCACCATCGTCCACGACAACACCAGCACCGGCGACCTGCCGTACCGCCCGCAGCTGGCCACCTTCACCCACTGGCTGCACAACTTCGGCTTCACCAACGTCGAACTGTTGCACCTGCCCGGGTTCACACCGGGCGTCACATGGTCCTGCTACGACGTCTACAGCCACACCGGCACCTTGACCGACCCCGCCACGTCACCACTCACCGCGCATGAGATCGCCCGGGGCAACCGTGTCTACCGCAGCCGCGACGACTTCCTGCAGCAATTCGTCCCCGTGCCCGCCGACGTCCGCGACCGCATCCAGGCCCTCGCGGCCCCGATCATCGACGACATCAGAAAAGAAGAACTCGCCGACGACAGCCCGGGTCTCCATCGGCGCCTGACGCGGATTGACGATGCCATCACCGCCGCCACCAGCGGCCGGCTGCCCACCGACGAGCACGTCATCGCCGACCTGCTCGCCGCCCTGTCCTGCCTCCGCCTCCGTGACATTCACCTCACCCAATCCACCGCAGAACGGACTGCGGCCGCGCAAGCGCTGTGGCTGCAGCTGTGGCGCCACGCCCGCGCCCCGTACGCGCCCGTGATCGCCGCCCTCGTCGCCACGACAGCCTACCTGCGTCGCGACGGCGCCACCGCCGGCGCGATCTTCGACACTGATTCGCAGCCAACACGGTTGAGCCAGCTGATCCGCGCATTGCATCACAACGGCATCGACCCCGCCACCATTCTCCCAGGCTTAGCCGACAATTCCCGGGCTTTGCGGACCGAGCTCACCTCAACGACGCCGCATTCCTGAGCAACACCAACGGTTTCGACCGTCAGATCGGCATCTTCGTCGCGGTCATCGAGTCAATCACCCTGCCGTACTTCCTCCGGTTCTCTTCGGCGCTGCGGGCCATCGAGAGCACAGCACCCACGCGCCGGGGCGGCCTGAACCCGGCGCCCGGCCGCATCCGGCGCGGGTGAACCGGCGCCGCGGCACCGCACGCCCGCTCACGTCGGTCATCGCCGGTCCACACCGACCGGACGAGCCCGCCGGGCTTCACGCCCCGGGCCCGCGGGCGCTCAGAACGGCCACGTCCCGCACACCGACAAGACCCCGGGAGTCCAACACATCTGACACAGCAATCAGGGCGACCGTCCACACGCGACTTAACGTGCCGGTCAGTCTATCTCGCTGGTCTCCTCAGCTCGGTGTCTCGGCCGAGGCTTCCCTACCCGGCCGAGACACCGTCCCCGAGGGCCGGTAGCGCGGTGCGCGCCGAACACCCAACACCGCACTACCGGCCCTCCTCATGTCCATGCGCCCCTGTCCGGATCCCGCCGGGAGGGGCGCTTTCCCGTCTTGAGCGCGAAAGGCCATCACCGTGACCACCCCTGTCGACGACACCGTCCGCTGCGGCGACTGCGGCAGCACGACCTCGACACCGTTCTACCTCTCACCCGCGTTGGCGACCTGTGATGATTGCGTCCGCGGTCTGCACCAGTGCAGCGGATGCGGGCAGATCGCCGACGTCACCTCGCTCACCGACGTTGACGGCCGGATCTGCGAGTACTGCGAGCGCGCCGAGCGTTACCACCTTTGCGATCGTTGCGACATCCTCATCCGCGACGGCTACCTGTGCCGTGCCCACGCCCTCGACGAGGCCGACGAGTCCTTTACCTGTGGCCGGTGCTCGGACATCGTGCCGCTGCGGCTGCACGAACCGCTTCACGCCACCGGCGATCGCCAGCTGTGCCCGGCCTGCGCCGACGACGGCTTCAAACTCTGCGACCACTGTGACCTCTACGACGACGCACTACGCAGCACCGAGACCGGCCGCGACCTCTGCGACGACTGCGCCGGCCGGCTCGACTACTACGAGTGCAGCGTATGCACCACGCTCATCGACAGCGGGACCTACTGCGAGGACCACCGCGACGACGATGACGACATCGACAGCCTCCATGGCTACTGGTACAAGCCAACCCCGGTCTTCCACGGAATCGGCCCTCGCTACCTCGGCCTTGAACTGGAGATTAGCGTCCCGCCCGGGCACCTGTCCGACCGGATCGACGACACCGTCGACTCCCTCGCTGGACTCGGCTACCTCAAAGAAGACCAGAGCATCGACTACGGGTTCGAACTCGTCACCCACCCGATGGCCTACCGCTGGGCGCTGGACTCCTTCCCCTGGCATCTGCTCGACCAGCTCGACCGCGCCGGCTGCAGCGGTGACGGCAACGGCCTGCACGTCCACATCAGCCGCGCCGCATTCACTGGCCCGTGCCACGTCTTCCGGTGGATGAAGTTCGTCTACCGCAACGCACCCGACGTCCAAACCCTCGCCCGCCGCTCCAGCAGCTACGCCGCGTTCCGCGACTCCGAACGCGACAGCATCAAAGACGCCTGCAAGGGCACCTACTACGGGCAGCGCAGCTCTGCCATCAACGCTCAGCCCGAGAAGACCTTCGAGCTGCGGGTCTTCGCTTCCAGCCTCGATATCCAGCAGGTGCAGGCCGCACTCGCCTTCGCCGACGCCTCCGTCGCCTACACCCGCGACCTCACCGTGCCCGACATCACCCAAGCGGCCGGGTGGACCTGGCCCGCCTTCACCCAGTGGCTGCACACCCGTCCGCAGTACGCGCCGCTGACCGCCGAACTGGAGGACCTGGCATGTGCATGCTGACCTACCTGCCCGCCGGCATCCAGCCCGACACCACGGCGCTGGCCAACGGCGCCGTCCACAACAACGACGGCCACGGCTACGCCATCGTCACCGATGACCGCATCATCACCGGCCGCGGCATGAACGCCGCCGCCGTCATCGACGAGTTCGCGGCCCTGCGGGGCCTGCACCCCGAGCAGCCCGCACTGTTCCACAGCCGCTTCGCCACACACGGCCTAGTCACCGAGGACAACATCCACCCGTTCCCCGTCGGCGGCGATCCCCGCACCGTGCTGGCCCACAACGGAGTCCTGCCGGAGAAGGCGCATCCGTCCCGGCGGGATCCGCGGTCGGATACCCGCATCGCCGCCGAGGACATCCTCTCCACCGACCGGTTTCTCACCCTCGAACGCCCCGCCACCCGGCGGCGCATCGAGAACTGGCTCGGCACGCTCAATAAGATGGTCATCCTCACCGTCAACCCGCGCTATCCCGATCACGGATACCTGTTCAACGAACGAGCCGGGAACTGGGACAACCAGATCTGGTACTCCAACCGCGACTACCTCGACCTTCACCCCGGCCACACCGCCTGGTGGGGGCTGGATGACGGTTGTCTCTACTGCGGTGTGCCCGACGCCCTCGACCTCGAAACGGGGCTGTGCCTGGCGTGCGGGGCCTGTCCGTTCTGCGCCGCCGACGACCAGCCATGCCCATCCTGGTGTCTTCGCTTGCTCGCCGGCGTCTCCTGCTTCGGCTGCGGCGAGGATCTCGACGACTGCGTCTGCGTCATCTCACCCGCGCTCAACCGCTGACCGCTCCCCGTTCTCTACTGCTGGCTGGGCACGGCGGTCATGCCGTTGCGCCCAGCCGGAAAGGTTCACCATGCCCATTCGGCCCGGCCCTCCCGAAACCGCGCCACCAATTCCTGTTGCACTCGCCCACCTGCCCACCATCGGCGGACTCGTCGTCCCCTGGGTCACGCCTCGCACCGCCGACGGCCGCTACCTGCTCGGCGCCGTCGACGCAGCCAAGACCCGCACAGCCATCCACCGGCGGCTCTGCGGCGTCTGCGGCAGCTGCCTCACCGACCGCCTCGTCCTGCTCCTACGCGAGTCCGACCTGCCCCGCTACGCCAGCACCGAACCCGGGGTGCATCCGCACTGCGCCGCCTACACCACCGCCGCCTGTCCCATGGTCGCCGGGCGTCGCAGCCACTACCGCGCCAGCGCCCACCAGATCGGCGAGGACGCCGTCCACGGCGCCGACCTCGACCAGCGTCTCGGAGCCCCGGCCGAACCCTGGCACGCCGTCTGGCTCGCCCGCTACACCGTCATCACCCTCCACGGCCACCCCGCCGCCTCCTATTTGCTCATCCCGCCGCTGCGCATCCGTCCCATCGGCGCCGCCCCGCAACGCAGCTCCTGACCGTCAGCTCAGTCCAGAAAGGACCTTTCGTGCCGCCTGCCGAAGCGCTGGTGTTCATCGCCAGCAAACGCACCACCTCCAGCCGACGGCGGGTTCTGTGGCGCGTCAGCGTCGAGGACGCCAAGAAGATCTGCAGCGACCGCCGCACCGCAGGCCCGAGCTACATGCTGTGCTACAGCACCGAGAACATCGACGATCCCACATCGTTCGTGTACGTGCCGGACAACGGCCGCCACGCTGACGTCCTTCGCGAACACCAGATCCGCATCATCCGCGACCACACCACATCCCGGCCCGCCGCGACGCGCCGCCCGCGGTAGCGCCACATCTCGATCGGTGTCCGGTGTTGCGGGCGCCAGCCACAGGGATGGCGGCCGGGTGCCTCGTGCTCGGCGCGGACGTTCGCTGCCAGGAAAGCACACCCGGGCCCCGGCGCCGGGGTTCCGTCCCTCGGCCGCGCCGCGTGGCCGGCGCCGGGGCCCGGGCGTGCTGGAGGGGCACGGTCATCCGCACCCGACACGGAGGTTCCCGTGACCGCACCCACCGTCCACACCGGACCGTCCGACTACGCCGAGTCCGCCCACGCCTGGGCATGCCGACTGATCGAAACCGATCTCGGCGGCCGCCGCATCACCACCGAACCTCGGCACTGGCTCGACGCACTCGCCCGCCGCCGCCGCCACAAGGCCGCGTTCATCACCGCCGTATTGAACAGGTCCCTCGTATCCGGTCTCGTGGAGGCGTGCCGGGTCGTCGAAGCGGTCTACCCCTATCTCGACGCCGACGGGCTCTGCACCGAGGCGGCCGTCACCGCCGCCTGGCACATCATCGCGCCCGACGCCGACACCTGGCCCGAGCAGCTGCAGGACGAGCGACGTTGCTTCACCGGCGAGTGCCTGACCCACGCAATCACCGAAGCGAACACGGCGGAGGCCTGACCCATGTCCGGACGTCAGCTGTGGTTCACCCCCTACGACTGGAGCCGCTCCTACCTGCTGCCCGAGTCGGTCGCCTGCAACATCCCACACCGCGGCGGCATCGGCGGCTACGGCGCTCACAACGTAGCGCGCGGTGTCCTCGTCGAGCTGTGCCGCGCGCTGCCCGCAGCGCCGGTCTCGCTGCTCTACGACGAACCCGTCCAGTGCCGCGACCGAACACGGACCGCGATCCGGATCACCGCCCGCGCCCGCACGGCGACCGGCACGGACGTGATCGTGATCTACCGCAGCGAACGCAGCGACGCCGAGCCCTGGCCGGAGTTCTGGAGCGTCGCGGTGAACGGGTTCATCTCCGCCACCGGCCACGACGTAGTGCGGCCGTCGCCGCCGTGGATCGCCCACACCGCCCGGCAAACGCTGCACGCCGAACTCGGTCGCTGATCACCGCCTCGGTCCCCACCAACGGCCCCTCCTGCTCCTTCTTGTCAGAAAGGACGTTGATCGATGCCCCTCACCGTCGCCAGCACCACCTCCATCGTCGCCAGCATCCCGGCGCTGACCGGCTTCGTGCCGCACGACTCCCTGCTGCTGATTACCGCGCTCACGCACGACGACGGCTCGGTCACCACCGGCCCGCTCATGCGAGCCGACCTCGCCCACCTCACGGACAACGCCGCCGACTGCGTGCGGCAGTTCAACCGGCAGTGCGCCGATCTGCCTGTCCTCTGCGTCACCGGCATCGTCGTCTGCGCCGTCGACGATGCCGGTGACTCACTGCCGCTGCGCGCTGATGTCCACGCCGTCGTCGCGCTGCTGGCCGAGCACGGCTTCACCGACACCGACATCGTCCACGTACCGGCCATCGCCGACGGCGCCCGCTGGCGCTCCTACCGCGACCCCGAGCGCACCGGCGTCCTGCCCGACCCCGCGACCACACCGGCCGCAGTCGCCACCACCGTCGCCGGCCACACCGTCGCCGCCCGGCGCGAAGACCTCGCGGCCCGCTTCACCCCAGCACCTGAGCACCTCCGCGAACGCCTCCAGCAGCACATCGCCGACACAGTCATTGACCTGGGCATCGACGCGCAGCGGCCCGCCGCCGCAGCCGCGCGGATCGCACGCGCGGACACCGCGCTGCGCGCTGCCGGCCGCGGGGTCCTGCCCGCCGACAGCGACGACATCGTCGCGCTCGCCGCGACCTTCGCCACGCCCCCGTTCCGCGACGCCTTGTTCGCACCCTCCGACTACGGTCAGCGCCTCGCTGCCGAAAACCTGTTGCTGCACCTGTGGTGTCACAGCTGCGACCCGGTCGCCGGCCAGCTCGCCACCGTCATCGCGATGCACGCCTACCTGCGTGGCGACGGTGCCGGCGCGCGGATCGCGCTCGAGAACGCCGACCCCGAGCAGCCGCTGGTGCGACTGCTTGCCTGCCTGCTCGACCGAGCCGTCGCCCCGTCGAAGGTCCGCGACATGGTCCAGGAAGCCAGCGCCGACGCTCGCCGCACCCTTCTCGGCGAGCCCGTGGTCGAACAAGCATGACACCTGCCTTCCGCACCGTACGCGCTGACGGCCGTAGCACTCGCAGTGGTGGCAGAGGCACGCCGTCGCCAGCCGAACGGCACACGTGCCCAGGGGCCGTCCCGATGACCGCGCGTTGGTGAGAGTGGTGTCACCGGCGGTGGCCTCGCCTGGCTCGCTGGGTCGTGGATCGCCCGAAGGTAAGCACACCCCGGCCGGGGGCCGTGCGTCCCCGAAGCCCGGCCCGATCCGCCCGGGTGAACCAGCCTCCTCGCCTCTCGAACTCCGGCGTCAGCCAGGCCCTGGCTGGTTCACACGCGGGCGGATGAGCCAGGCCGGGGACGTCGCCTCACGGCGACCCCCGGGCCGCCGCGTGCTCAGGCTGCGCCGCGTTCCACACCCCAACAAGCCCAAGGGAGGCCACCATGGCCGGCGACACCACCATCACCATCATCGGCAACCTCACCGCCGACCCCGAACTCCGCTACACCACCTCCGGGGCGGCGGTCGCGAACTTCACCGTCGCCTCCACCCCGCGCACCTTCAACCGCGCCACCGGCGAGTGGGAGGACGGCGAGGCGCTGTTCCTGCGCTGCACCATCTGGAAGCAGGCGGCGGAGAACGTCGCCGAGTCCCTGACCCGCGGCGCCCGCGTCGTCGTGCAGGGCCGCCTCAAGCAGCGCTCGTTCGAGACCAAGGAAGGCGAGAAGCGCACCGTCGTCGAGCTCGAGGTCGACGAGATCGGGCCCTCGCTCCGCTACGCCACCGCCGCAGTCACCAAGAACCCGAAGAACGCCTCGGCCCGCGTGAACCCGGACCGTGTCACCAGCACGGACGCCGCCCCAGCCGGCGACCCGTGGGGTGCGGCCGACGAGCGGGAGCTGGTCGGCGCGAGCGCCGGTGGGTTCAGCGACGAGCCGCCGTTCTGATGAGACCCGGTGTCCGGCCGGACCTTCCCCTCCGGCCGGACCTTCCCCTCCGGCCGGACACCTACCCCTCCGGCCGGACACCTACCCCTCCGGCCGGACACCTACCCCAAGGGCGGGGCCACCCAACCCGGAGGGCCCCCCCCATAAGAATCCCACCCCCGGCCAAGAAGGAGTGAGAGAAGTGAACCACACTAAAAAACAG
>NZ_JBHVXZ010000071.1:0-51169 GCF_042881395.1 Amycolatopsis sp. NPDC058278
TGGCTGCCCTTCCTCGCGTTCGAGGGCGACTGCTACCTCCTGGACCTGGAGTCCGGCGACCGCGGCACCGTCGGCCAGGTCGTGTTCCGTCCCAACGTGCCCGTCCTGGACGAGCCGAAAGCGCTGTCGCTCACGACATTCCTCGCCTGCGCCGCCGACCTCATCGAGACCGGCCAGGCTCACCCGGAGGGAGAGCACGCTCATCCTCCTCGACCTGTGCTGAACTGATCCGATCGCCAGTCGGCGGGACTCCCTCCGCCAAGTGGCCTCCTCGCCCGGCGGAGGACGACGAGCAGACCCGGGCGACGCACCAGGGCGTAGCAGAAACGAATATGACGAACGTGAATTCTGACGAGTTCGTGGAGGAACTCCGGGACCGGGAAACCCCCGACGCAGCGCGTTCCTGGCACGGCCGTCTTCCTCGACCGGGGTGGCAGCCGGTTCCACGGGTGCTGGCCGGGGAGCGGGTGACGGTCGAAGAACTGGGGCGCCTGTCGAAGATTGAGCTCCGGCGCGGGCGGGAGCCGACGATGGCGAGCTGACGCAAACGGCTATTCATCTATTCATCGCGACGTCCTGCATTACCGAGGACGCCGCGGAGTACTTCGGCCTGCCCGCGAACGCACAGTCATCATGGGTTCCCACAACGAGGTCTAGTACTGCAACGGCAGCCAAGCGTGTAGGCAATCGCGAGGCTGGTAATGACTGACCACGACCAGACGTCTCCGTCCCGTTATTCGGGGTCGTGTAGCACCTTGTCGGCGAATGTCTCGATGATCCCGGCGAGGAGTTTCGGTGCTTTCAGGTCCACGCCGTGGTCGCGGTTGTGCATCACGACCTTTTCGGCCTGAGGCAGCACGTGTTCGATGGCGTCGAGTCGTTCGGTGAGATGCGCTGGGCTGCGATCGCCGCCGAGCAGCAGGGTGGGAACGGTGACCTGAGCGTAGGTGTCGAGGCGGACGCCGAGCCGGTCCAGGGCTTCGAGGTCGTCGATCTGGGCGGGGACGAGTTCGCGGTAGTGCGGAACGAGTGAGCTGAGCGTGCCGGCCAGCCGGGCCTGCCACGGTGGCAGGCCGACGGTGTCCCGCATGAAGATCGTCAGGGCGGTGCCGGGTTTGCCGGCGGCGATCGCGGCGCGCGCTCGGGTGGTGACCTCGCCGTTGTCGCCGCCCAGCGGCCGGCTGGTCACCGCGGCGGGCTCGAAGATCACCGCGCCGGCGAATGAGTGCGCGGATGCCGCGAGGGCTTCGAGCGCGACGACGCCGCCGGAGGAGTGGCCGTAGACGATCAGCGGCTCGCCGACCGCGGCGGCGACCGCGAGAACGTCCTCGACCTCGTCGGCGATCGAGCACGGTCCGCTGGGCTTGAGGTCCATCCGGTACTGCCGGCGGTGCAGGCGTACGACTCGGAACCGGGTGGCGAGGATGCCGGCGAGTTTCTTGGTTCTGGTCCCGTCGTCCAGCCCGGGACCGATGATCAGCACGGCCGGTCCTCGTCCTTCGTCGTATACGCGGACATCGGTGCCGTCGGCCGAGGTGATGGTGTCCATGTCGTCTCCCGTTTCACTTGGTAGACCACGTTCTGTCCGGATGCGTTCATCCGCACGCCGGCGCGGCCGCCATCACATTGCCGCAACGGCAGTGGAAGGAAGTCCTTGTAGCGGGCGGTTAGCAGAGCGTTGACCAGCTGTTGAAAGTCGTGATCTCCGAGACGCTCGTAGAGGTACTCGTGACGACTCTCCGGCATCCGTGCTCCCTTCCCCGTCGACTCCCGATTGTCGCACCGGCCGTCCGAGAGGTGGCGCACGACATGGCTCGTGGGCATCGATCCTTGGTCTTCGCATTACTCGCGGAAGCGACTCGAGCAGGATCGTGAGCTGCAGTCACCGGGCATCCCTCAGCTCAGGGGCACGCTCGTCTCCTTGGTTCGCGCGGCGTCGACCTGGCTCACCCGACGGGGTGGTTCCCGCGCTTGCGAGCCACCCATTGCGCCGTACTGGTTGCGACCGTGCGTAGGTGAGGCACTCCTGAGAGTGCCCGGCGGTGGCCTCTCGTGTCGCCCCGTGGGCGACCCAAGCGGGTCGGCTTCACGGCAGGAGGCCGCGATCATTGCCGACGCGGTCGCCACGGTCGGCTGACTCCGCGAGACCGGCGGCGATCGCCGAGCAAGCGTGGTGCACAGCGGAAGCTTTTGGGCCAGATGGCGTAACGTCTGTCTTCCTTGGCGCGACATCTCCGTACATTGGCGATTCGCGGAGGGCCACCATGACATCGAAGGTCTTTCCCCTGCGGTACTGGCTGCCTATCACGCGGTTCACGGTGACGGTGAGCCGTCGTCTGGAGATCGTTCCCAAGGAAGTCGAGGTGGACGGCCGCATCCGCTCGGAGAGTTTCCTCGAGCCGGTTTCCGAAGTGACGATCGCGCCGGGGATCGCGGCCGACCACCGCGCGGCCTGCACCACGACGGTGGATGTCGACTTCCTGGAGTCAGCCTCGATGTCCGTGACACTGGACGACAACGGAGTCATCACTTCGGTGGGTACCGAGAGCGGCCGAGATCTGTCGCCCGTCATCAGCCTCGTGGCGAAGGTGGTTCCGGTGCTCGCCGCGTTCTCCCTGGAGCCGGTTGCGCTCGAGAAATCGCTGGATGAGCGTTGGCGGGGGAGATTCGAAGAACAGGACACGTTGATCACAGTGCTGTCGGAACGCATGGCGGCGTTGCTGGGCGAGTTGGCTGCCGCAACACCCGTGCAGATCACCGAAATCGGTGCTGCTCTGGACGTCCTCGAACGGGAACTCGGTGCTCTCGACCGCATGCGTCGTGAGTGGATCGTCGGTCAGGCGAAGTCCGAGCCCGCGATCACCTGCGAGTTCGCTCCCAGCGATCTCTACCGGCCGGAGACAGACGACCTGCGTGATGAGCTCGACGCCGGCATTGAGATCCCTGCAGCGCAGATGACATTGGCCGGCCAGGCGGGCGTCCTCGTGGCGTTGGCTGGCAGGCGGGCGATGGCAGCGACGAGCGCGGCCTCAGACGACCTCGAACTCGTTGACGCGTTGGTCTTTCGCAGGCCGCGCCCGATGAGCCTGGGTGTTTACACCCGAACAGAGGCCGGCGCGCCCTGGCGGCTTGACCGGGCCACGGTTCGCGAGCTGGACGTCGTCGACGAGTACAGCCAGCAAGACCAGATCTGTTTCAACAGTGCCTTGGCGCGTAAGAACAACGTCGATGTCACGTTCCACGCCGACGGTTCGATCAATACCTATTCGATCAAGTCCGCTCCGATGTTCTCGGAGCTGGCTACCGCTGCCGGGAGCGTGCTCGACGCAGTTGCCGCCGCTCGTAAGGCTCAACTTGAGAAACCAGACGCAGTCAAGAAAGCACTCGACGAAGCCCAGACGAAGCTGGGTCTGCTGAAGACGTCGACCGAGTACGCGCAGCTCGCGGCCACCCATGGCCGGGCCGCAGAGCTCGCTGAGCTGGAGCAGCAGGTCAAGCTGGCCGAGCAGCTGGCCAAGCTCGGCGCAGCCTGAAGCGCGCACTGGCGGTGATCGACCCGCGGAGCGATCCATCGCCACCTGTGGGGTTCCAGAAGCCGGCCCCACGCATCTGACCTGTGGCGACGGGGGTGTTCGACGGGCCGGGCATGATCGGCGGGCATGGCGCTGCGTCTGGCGGGAGGCCGCCGCGGATCTGGCCACCGAGATCGACGACCTGACGGCGTTCGCTGCCTTCGCCGATCTCGAAGGTGCGTTCGAGCCGATCGAGCAGCAGGTGAAGCGACTCGCACATGAGGTTGACGAAGAGATCCAGCTCCAGATTGACATCGCGCGGGGCAAATGACGACGGCATTGGAACTCGTGGCGCCTGTCCTCGCAGTGTGTTCAGGCACGGTCCACCGGCCGCAGGAGCTGCCGGGGCACGCGGTGCGTGACGACGGTGGCTGACCGTCGAACCGGTCTCCAACTGAATAATGTGCGTGCAGGAGTGGTGCCTCCGCAGCTCGCCACCGGTGCCAGTAGCAGCTCGTTCACATCGGCCTGGCCGGTCTGTGCACGTTACGCTGGCGACTCGTCGTGGATGAAGGGCTGCTGATGACCGGTCGTGAACAGGCTGTGGGGGGCTTGAGCGGAGCGTCCGTTCCGGACCTGCTGGGCAGGTATGCCGCGATCCTGCAGGAGCTGCAAGACCGGGGCGTCGTGCGGACCCGCAACGCCCCTTTGGGCGACTACGCGGAGTACCTAGCCGCCCAGGTCTACGGCGGGACGCTGGCCGCGAACTCGGTGAAGTCCTATGACCTGCTCGCTGCCGACGGTAGGCGAGTGCAGGTGAAGGCAAGGACCGTCGGCCCGGACACTCGGGCTGGTGCTGTCTTCTCGGTGTTCCGTTCCTTCGACTTTGACGTTGCCGTGCTGATCACCTTCGACAGCTCCACCTACGCGCTGCGCTGGGCTCGTGAGGTGCCGGCCGTCGACCTCGAATCTGCTGGCCGGCACTCTGCACACGTCAACGGACGCCTGATCAGGATCACCGCCGGCGCCCGGCTCGGCGTGGATGTCACGGCGCGGTTCCACGCCGTCGCGTCGCGGTAGCCGGGGCATCCGCCGCCGTCGGGTGACCTCGACCCTGCGCTGGGACGTGGGCAGGACCGATCCGGCGGTTGACACGGTCCCACCAGACCGCGTGGTCGGTTCCACAGCGGAGGCAGCAGGCGCAGCTGCAGGTATATCTCCGGGGCGACTCCACCAGCAACACCCGGTGCGCTGATCAACCGGCCGGTCGGCTCCAGCCGGATCGCCACGGCTTCCAGTCCGGCTCGCCGATGATGACTGACACGATGACGTCGGTGGTGATCTGCAGCCCGGTGAAGTCGGGCGGGAGGGGATCCGCCACGTCCGCTCGCGCAGCCACTCGCTGGTGTGGCCCTCGAACCTCATCGCCCAGTTCCGTTGGTTGGGTGTGAAGGTCCGGTGCTTGACGCCGCCGCCCGCCCGCGTCGCTCGAGCGATCGGGTGATTCGGGCGGGACGCCGCTCCGGCCGCCGTCGGTGTGGGAGGCTGGAGCGGACGCGATCTGACGATCAGGGGAGAGATCCATGTCGCCGTCGCAGGGCCGGGAGGAACTCGCCCGTTCGTTGAGTGAGCTGAAGGCGCGCAGCAAGCTGAGCTACGAGGCACTGGCCCGGCGTTGCCACCTCAGCCGTTCTTCGGTCCACCGGTACTGCACGGCCGCGCTCGTCCCCCCGGAGTTCGGCGTTCTCGAATCGATCGCCACGGTCTGCGGCGCCGACCGCGCCGAGCTCGCCCGGTTGTTCCGGTGCTGGGCGCGCGCGGTGGACGAACGACCCGGTTCGCAGCCGGCACCGGCGGTTCCGCCTCCAGCGCCGGGCAGCACGAGCGCGTCGCCAGCGCGGGCGCGCACCACGGCACGGCACCGCCTCACCGTCCCGACCCTGGTCTTCGTGCTGCTCGGGACGCTCGTGCTCTCCGCGGCGAGTACTTCGACGACCACGTCCTCGCCGGGGGAAGCGCCGCTCGCCGTGTTGTCGGCACCGATGTGGGCCCAGACCGCCACCGACCTGGATCCGGGCCTGTTCGGCGCGACAATCAATTCGTCGACCGGCGCGATGCCGACGTTCGGGCTGGATTCGGTGCGGTTCTGGGACAGTCACACACGCTGGGCCAACATCGAACCGCGGCGGGGCATTTTCGACTGGTCCGTCCTCGACCGGCTGGTGGCCGGGGCCGGGGCGGCCGGCCTGCGCTCGGTCTTCAGCTTCGGCGGGACACCGGAGTGGGCGAGCCCCGGCGGCGCACCGACGCTGTACGACGACGGCTCCAAGGCATCGCCCCCCACCGATCTGCGCGATTGGGACGGGTTCGTCGGCGAAGTCGCCGGGCGCTACCGCGGCCACATCGGGGCCTACGAACTGTGGGCCGTGGTCAACGACGCGCACTTCTACACCGGCAGCGTCGAAACCCTCGCCGCGATGACACGCCGCGCTCACGACATCATCCGGGCGGCCGATCCCGGAGCGACCATCGTGTGCCCCTCGATGGGCGGGCTGGAGCGGCCCGAGGCCCAGCAGTTCCTCACCCGGTTCGCCGCACTCGGTGGCTACCGGTACTGCGACGTCGCCGGTGTGAAGCTGACCCAGCCCGATGCGGCGGCACCGCCCGAAACGATGCTGCCGCTCGTCGCCGGGATCGACAACACTTTCCAGCGCGCCGGCCTCCACCCGCCGGTTTGGGACACCGGGACCCGCTACGACATCAGCCTGCAACGGCCACTCGACCCGGCCACTGCGGCCGACCACGCGGTCCGGTTCTACCTGGTGGCTCTGTTCGCGCACTACCGCCGGGCCTTCTTCTACAACTGGGGTGGCACCAAGATCCCCATCATCCTGCAACCCGACGGCGGGGCGCCGACCCCGGCCGCGCTCGCGGTCGAGCAGCTGCGGCGCTGGCTGCGCGGCGCACGGATCCACTCGTGCGGGCAGGGAACGATGGCGCGCCTGCCCGCGGCCGTGTGGGAGTGCCGCTTCGATGACGGCCACGACCCGTTCGTGATTCGTTGGACCGCGGCCGGCCGCGCGTCGATGAGCGCGGACCCCGGAAGCTATGCCGAAGACCGGCTGGACGGTACCGAAAAGTCACTGGCCGCGGGCGATCCGGTGGACGTGACCACCAGTCCCGTGCGGATCAACCTGCGAACCGGGGCGTGACGGCGTCCCACCGACGCTCGTCTTCGCAGGTGGAAGGCGAGTTTCCATCCCAACTTCCCATCCCGTCCCGGGCGCTTGTCCCGTCGCGCCGGGCTGCAACAGGCTGGGTCGCGGCGGCCTTCAGAGCACCGGGCCGCACGACATCACCGACAGACCCATCACCGACAGACAAGGACGGACACCAAGCCGCTCCGCACTGGCCGCGGTGACCACGGAGAGCGACAGTGTGCCTCGATGGGCGACCGTTGAAGCGTTTGTCGACGGTTGTGTCCGATACGCCAAGGTCCACAAACGCCCGCTATCGGACTACGCGACTGACATGCTGACCTGGAGAGATCACTACGACCAGACATATCCGCGGCAACGAAGGGATCGGTCGCCGAATTCCGCCGGCGGCAAGGAACTTGCCAAGCTGATGACGTATCCAGAGATATCCGGCTACGACGTTCGACAGGACGGACTATTTCCGCTCGGTATTTGGAGCCCAGCCCGAAAGCTGGATCCAAGTAGGCTGCTAACCGAGACCGTGGCAGCCGAGAACAGGCCCGTCCAGCCATATCTTGACCAAGCGTCCTTGTTGGCGGCGGTTGAGGATTTCAGTCGGACAGCGTCCGGCGAGACCGTCTACCTGACCGGTTTCCGTATCGATCACAGAGAGTCCGACGAAACGCAGTACTGCCGCGTCTATCAGGCCCCAAGTGTTTATTCCGAAGTGTTGGCGATCGAGGATCTTCGCAGTCGACGTCCTGAACTTTTCGAAGACTGCGATCGCGCCCTTGAGCGGAACGTCCGCGATTATCTGGGCATGGCCGTACCATCGTCCCTCGCGGTAAATCTCGTGGTGGTCTCTTCTGAGAATGATGAGCTGCTCTGCGTTGAACGGTCAACGGCCGTCGACAGCGCAGTCGGATGGTGGACGGTTGGCGTCTTCGAGACGATGAAGCAATCCGACCCGAATCGACCCGGATCTCCAGAGGATCTCTTCAGTCTCGCGGAAAGAGGTCTGAACGAAGAACTAGGGCTGCGGCCCAGGGACTATAATCCGATCCAGATCACCTGGATCGGTATCTTGCGCTGCATCCTTCGAGGTCATGTGGTCGCCGTCGTGAAGCTGAGGATCTCAAAAGAGGAGTTGCGTGCCCGGGTGGGCCAAGCGCACTCGGGCTACGAGCACGCCGCCGTCGACTGGGTCCCGCTGCGACCGTCGCTGGTCCAGACCTTCAATCAGGCGACATCGGCGACGAATCCGGGAAAAGTCGGGTTCACAATTGATGTCCTTGGCCGAACCTGGATCGAGCAGTCGAGGTTGGCGGTTCAGGAAGCCTGGAGATTCAGGAATTCCATCGAAAGCTAGTACTGCAGCGTCAGTTGCTGGGGCTGTGGTAGATCACCATGGTGGTGTTCGATGTGGTGGTGGAGCCGCCACGGGGTTGTCCCCCGGTCTCGGCTAGACCGGCGAAGAGGTGTTCGACGGCGGCCGCGACATCGGCGATGTGCGCTGGCTGGCTCGCGGCATGCTGGAGCTTGCGCAACAGGTACATCCGTTCGTGAAGCAGGAGGGTCGCCGGTTCGGCGGCCATGAGCGCATCGAGGTCGATCGCCAGGGTGCCCACCTGCCGGTGGGTGATGCGCGTGACAAGGGTGTCACCTCGTTTGCTCTTGAAGTCCGGCAGCGGTCCCACCGCCACCCCCTGGACGGCTGAGGCCACCGCGCGGTTGCCCGCTTGACGTTGCAGCCGCAGGAGCCACAACCCGAACCTGCCATCGGCCAGCTTACCCTCGCCAAGGCCACCCCTTGACATAAAGCGGAGCCATGAGCGTGCGCTCTGGAGATTACTCGGTGCTTGCTTCGTGGACAGCCGAACTCGGTGACACTTGTCGCGGAACACTGGCTCGGTGGCTAGAGAGCTGAGTGAGGTAATCCAGGCGTCTCTGTACGCGCTCCACGTCGTCTCGTTCCTGTTGCTGGTACAAGGTCAATGCTTCTTGCCACGTTGCTTGAGCCTTCTCGTATAGGCGCAACGATTGGTAGGGAACGCCTAACCGATCGAGAGTGTTGGCAACAGAATAGTTGTTGCCCAGGGTGCGGTGGATCCGCAGGGCTTGCAGGTAATGGTCGACCGCTTCATGGTGGCAGCCACTGTTTTCGGCGATCCACCCCAGGCTGTCCAAAGTGTGCGCTTCGCCGTCATGGTTGTGATGACTGCGGTGCAGAACAAGTGCAGCGTTGCAGTGTTCGCGGGCGCCCATGCTGTCGCGGCGCCAGACCTTCAACCAGCCCACCTGGTTGAGCGAGGTGGCTTCATCCACAGGGCGGCCGAGGTATTGGTAGAGAATCAACGCCTGCTCGGCGTGTTCCAACGCTGTTTGGTGTTTCCCTGCACGTTCCCACATCCACGCCAGAGTCCGGTGGGTGTGCGCCTGCTGGACGGTGACATCGTGTTCTTGGGCCAGGATCAGGGCAAGATTCAGGTTCTCGAACGCGTCCGGGAATTGGTTCAGGTCCGCGTAGGCATGGCCAAGGTGCCGATGGGCGCGGATGCGAGCGGCGGGGTTGTCGAGGTTGGTAGCGGCGTCGAGAGCGGCGATCCACACGGCGATGCGGTCGTCTCGATATCCCTGCCGCTGGTGGTATGTCGCCATGGCCCAGGCCAGTTGCCATGTGGTTGGCCACCACCGCAGGGTTGACGCGCTGTCTTGGGCCGCGCGGAGATTGGAGTGTTCGACGGTGAACCACGCCAGCGCGTCCGATGCATGCTGTAGGTCGTCTGTAGGGATTGCGGGGGTTGAGGGAGCGAGCTCGGTAGGCCGGCGTTGAGGATGGAGAAGCTGGTCGGCTTTGTGGGCGGTGTGCACGTAGAAGTCCAGCAGTCGCCGTATTGCGTGCTCGCTGGCCCCTTTGGTGAGGTCGTGCTCGGCGACAGTGATGGCGTAGGCACGAACCAGGTCGTGCATCCAGTATCGACCGCGGTCGTCACAGTGGAGCAGGGATGCCTCTTCCAAAGTGGTCAGCAGTCGTTTTGTATCGGCCTTGGTCTGGCCGGTCAGACGTGCGGCAGCCGACAGGCTGACGTCCGAGCCTGGAGCCAACCCCAGCAGGGCGAAGGTCTCGTGTTGCTGGGATGTGAGCGCGTCCTGGGACCAGGACAACACGGCACGCAGACTTGTGGCCGGGTCACCGGCATCCAGCGCGTCGAACCGGGTCGCTGTGTCGCGCAGCTCGTCGGCCAGCGTAGACAGAGTTCTCTCGGGATGAGTCTGAGCGTTTCCGGCAACGATGGACAAAGCTAGTGGAAGCCCCTTGCACCCTACGAGCATGGCATCGATGGCCGCGGGTTCCGCGGCCATGCGTTGGGCGCCAAGGCTGGCCTCGAGAAGCGCACGTGCGTCGGTCTCGGTGAGGAAGCCGACGGGGATTGGCTGGGCGCCGTGCTTCACGGTCAGTCCGGTCAGGCGATGGCGGCTGGTGACCAGCACGATGCCGGCTGTGTTACCAGGTAGTAGCGGTACGACCTGCTCAATGGTGGCAGCGTTGTCGAGCACCATCAGCATCCGTTTGCCTGCTACCAGGCTCCGGTACAGCGCTGTTTGTGCGTCGACGTGTTCGGGCACGCGGTCGGGCTTCACGTCGAGAGCGTGCAGCAACCCGCGCAGCGCGGTGGCGGCCGTGATCGGTTCGCCAGACGGGCTGAAACCGTGCAGATCGACGTATAGCTGGCCGTCGGGGTAGTGATGGGCATGCAGGTGAGCCCAGCGGAGCGCTACCGACGTCTTGCCGATGCCGCCCGGGCCCGTCAACGTGAGAATCACGGTCTTGGTGTCCTCAGCGGCCCCCGCTGCGGCCTGGGTTATTGCTCGCAGCTCGGGCTGCCGGCGGACAAATCGAGGTGGTGCCGGCGGCAACTGCTGAGGCGTCGGCCAGCACTCGGCATGTTTTGCGCCGTCAACCATTCCGTCGGACTCCGAACTGCTAGCCCTCTGCAACGACTGGTCAACCCACAGTTCATGATCGGATTTCTTCTGACGGAGCACGGTTGAGGTGTAATATTCCGGCTGGTCGTCAACCTTCTTGTGGTCAACTCGGCAAAGTAGTACAAGGTTGTCGTAACTGTCCGTCAAGTTGGTCGGGAATTCGTCATAACGGGGACCTCCCGGCGACTGAGCAGCAATGTGGGCTTCGTCGCCGACGACCGCCTCGCGATCGGTCGCCGTACGCTCAGCCACAAGCTGCCGCCGACACAACGCACACCGATTGCCTGACCGTGCCCATAACACTTTTCGGTCCTTGTCACTGATCGCCACGCCACCATGATGCCGCACGCACAGCCACTTCGGTCGATCCAGGAACCACTCGATTCCGTCAGCAGCCGACTACCATCACGCTCACATCGGCAGAAGCGGACGTTGGGGCGCGGTCGGCGGCATGGGAGCATGGTCCGGGGCGGACTGCCAACGGTCGGGCCCTCAGTTCGGCGGGATGATCTTGGCTTCGACGTTCTTGCGGGCGGTCCCATCGACCTCGACGCAGAGACCGAAGACTCGCTCTGTGTCGGGCTTCTCGGGCTTGGCTTCGAACTGCATGAGTGTCGTGTGACGGAACACTGGAGACCTCTCGGAACGTTCGCGGCGGCTGAGGTGCCGCCGCGGAGTTGCTCGGCTTCCCTCGACGGCGGCGGATAACCGTCTTTCGCGAAGCCGGATGGGACCTGCTCGAAAGGCAGAACACCTCGGGGGTGTCCAGGTGCACGACGGTCGACGTCCAACACCGGGGTCTCGGGTGTGCCCGGGTCGGGGCCGGGAAGTAGCGGGGACTCACCGGGCCTCCGCACGGGAACGCGGCTTCCGGGCCGTAACGGGTTCCGGAGCGGCCACGGCGTACGCCCGGATCGTGTCCGCGGCGATCCGGTCACACGAGTAGCGTGCGGTCGCCCAGTGGTCGTGCAGGAAGTCGCTGCACTCGCCGGTGAACGGCAGCAGGTCGTCCTTCGAGGTCAACCTGGGCGGCCTGGCCGGCACGTGGTACCCGGCCGGTTTATCCACTCTGGACCGGACGTTCCGGGACGCGCGCCGGGTGTGCAGGGTCACCTCGTGCCCGGCCTTGGTCATCACCGAGGCCAGTTCGTCGAGGTGTACGCCTTGGCTGCCGGCATCGGCTTTGCCGGCGGACTGGCGTGCACCGACACCATCGCTACCTTCATGGTCAGTACGTGCCGAGGTCGGCGCGGTCGACCTTGCGGTGAAACCGCATCCCGGCCAAGCCGCCGAGGATCGCTCCGACGAGGGCGACGACGAGCGCGACGGCCGCGCCGATGATCACGGTGATGGTGGTGGCGTCGTCACCGACGGGGAGTTTCGGCAGTCCGCCGACGTCGCTGATGACGTCGAACCGGTCGCCGGCGATGGCCGCGAGGATCGCGACGACGACGGTGATGGCGATCGTCCAGACCCAGACGGCGATGCCTTGTTTCACGCCGTTGAATCGGGCCATCCGTCCGGCGACGTATCCGCCGCAGTAGTAGGCGATCAACAGGACCGCGGCGGCGACGATGGCGCTGACGATGCCCGCGGTCTGCGTCACGTCGGGATTCTGCGCGGCTTGGCCGGTCGCTCGGCGAGTGCCCTCGGTGAGGGACACGCCGATCACGGCGCCGATGGCGGCGAGCAGCGCGAAGAGCAGCACGGCGGTACCGATCGCGGTGAGCCAGCCGAAGAACGCCGAGCCCCACTTGATGCCGCCGAAGCGGTCCTTCTGCCGGTGGAGGACGTCTCCGCGCGACGGTGCGATGCCCTGCTCGAGCCGGTCGTGGTGATCGGGCTCGGGGCGGCCGCCATCCGGGTTCTGTTCAGGACCGGGCCGGTCGGCCGCATTCTTTCGCGCCGCAGACTCCTGCGGGCCGGGGTTCTGGGTGGCGGGGTGCGCTGAGGCAGCGGTGCTGCCGCGATGCTCGTCGCCCGCGCGTCCGGTGGTCATGGCTGTCTCCTTCGGTGGTCTGGGTCGTCGCGGACACCGACCGCACATCGCCTGGAGGCGGGCCGTATCCGTCGTGAGCGTGCGCACCGTCGTCACAGGGGCCCTCATCCGCCAAGCGGACCGGCCGGCTTTCAGAGACGCGATCGTGAAGAGAACACCCGAACTGCAGGCGTCCGCTCGCCGTGGAACACCGGGGTCTCGGGTGTGTCGTCGAGCCATTGTGGCTCTCCGCGAGGCGAGTGCCCTTGACGTGCTGCCTCAAACATCTGCCACGGACTCAGCGACCCGGGGCCGCCGGATCCCTGACCGCGCACGGCCGTCCGGTTCCCGGTGACGATCGCGCCGACGAACCGCAGCTTCGTGTGCACCGCGGGCGCCAGCGCGAACGGGTAGAGGTCGTCCTTGCCCATGCTGCGGTTGAGCTGGTTGAGGGCGCGCGACAAGGGGATCCAGGTCGCGATCAGTTCGTCGACGTCCTCGGTCCGGTCTTCGGGGACGGCGTCGACCTGGCTGCCGGGGTGGGGCGCGATCGGCGTGCCGGCGACGAGAACGCCGAGCGCCGCGGCGGTCTGCACGGTGTCGCGGATGTGCAGGAGGTGAGCGAAGGTTTCGGCCCAGTCCTCCCAGGGGTGCGCGGCCGCGTAGTGGCTGACGTGGTCCTCCGCCCAGCCGGGGCCGGCGTCGCTTCCGTAGTGCTTCTCGAGGGCCTGCTGGTAGTCGGCCCGCTCGTCGCCGAACAGGTCCCGGAACGCGGCGGGCGCGTCGGCGACCAGCCGGTCCCAGTACCAGTGGCCGATCTCGTGCCGGAAGTGGCCGAGAAGGGTGCGGTACGGCTCGGCCAGCCGGGCGCGCAGGCCTTCGCGGAACCCGTCGTCGCCTTCGGCGAGGTCGATGGTGATCACCCCGCCGGCGTGCCCGGTGGTCACCGGGCGGTCCGTGCTGGACAGCAGGTCGAACGCCAAGCCGTGCCAGAGATCGGCGGTCCGCGGTGTCACGGGCAGGCCGAGGTCGTCCAGCTGGTAGACCAGCCGTCGTTTGGCGGCTTCCGCGGCGCGGAAGGCTTCGAGGGCGTCGACGTCTTCGTCGGCGGGGCGGGTCCGGGTCAGCGCGCAGCAGCCGCACAGGGGGCCGTCCGCGGCGAGCCAGTTGCAGCCGGCGAGTTCGGCGTTGGCGCAGCGATCGCTGTCGGTCGTGCGGAGCATCGACCGGGTGGTGCGGTCGATGCCGACCTCGGTGCCGCACACCACGCAAGCCGAGTTCTCGAAGAACAGCAGGTTCGCGCAGTGCGGGCAGGTGAACGTGCGCACGCAGGAGGTCCTTCCGGTCAGGTGTGGTCGAGCCGCGGGTAGAGGACTTCCCGGAGGAGGAGCAGGAGTGCGGCGGCGACGGGGATCGCGACGAGGGCGCCGACGACGCCGAGCAGCGCACCGCCGAGGATGACGGCGACGACCGTGACGAGCGCGGGGACCTTGACCGCGCCGCCGATGATCCGCGGTACCAGGAGGTAGTCCTCCACGAGCCGGTAGCCGATGAAGAAGCCGACGGTGCCCAGGCAGACGGGCAGGGACACGGTGAGCGCGACCAGGCTGACGAGCACCCCGCCGACGACGGAGCCGACGACCGGGATCAGGTCGAGGATCGCGACGGCGATCGCGAGCAGCGCGGCGTACGGGACGCCGAAGATCAGCAGCCAGATCAGGGTCAGCACCCCGGCGATGACGGAGATCGCCAGGTTGCCGAGGACGTAGCCGCCGACCTTGGTGAAGATCGCGTCGCCGATGAGGATCGCCCGGGGGCGCCGGGAGTGGGGGATCAGCCGGTAGCCGCCGGCGCGGATCCGGGGGAGGTCGACGAGGAAGTAGACGGTCAGGACGATCAGCAGCAGGACGTTGGTCAACGCGCTGAAGACGGCTTGGCCGGCGCCGAGCAGTCCGCTGCCGATGCCGGGCCCGCTGACGAGGCTCTCCAGCTGTTGCTGCAGGTGGAAGCGTTCGTTGAGGGTGCCGAGGACGGTGTTGTGGTTCTGGGCGTCGCGGAGGTATTCGGGCGCTTTGCCGACGAACTGGGTTGCTTGTTCGACCAGGACGGGGATCGCGGCGGTGAGGAAGCCGCCGATGGCGAGCAGGCCGACGACGAAGACGGTGGTGACGGCGAGCCAGCGTGGGAAGCGGTGGCGGGTCAGCCAGGCGACGGCGGGTTCGAGGCCGATGGCGAGGAACAGCGCGAGCCCGAGCAGGACCAGGACGTGCTCCAGGCCGGCAATGATCTGCACGAGCGCGTAGATGACGGCCACGCCGGCGGCGCCGGCCATGCCGAGCAGAAACGGGGAGCGACGGTTGAGGGGTTCTCCCTTGGCCCCCAGCGGTTGCGCGGTGGTGCTGAGTTCGGCCGCGGCGGCTTCCGCGTCGGCGAAGGTGCCCCCGTCGTCCGAGCTCTCCTCGGGTAGCCGGTTTTCGGGTTCGGGCATGGTTAGGCCTCCCTGGGTCCTGGGGTTGCCTGGTTACCCACTGCGAAGGCCGCTACCCGGCCGCCGGGGGAGGGTTCGCCGCCGTGAGGACGGGTAGCCCGGGACGACCCGGCCCGAGGACAGGAGGTGCTCGTGAGTGCGGATACCGAACGCGAGCCGATGGTCCGGCCGCCGGCACTGAGGACCGGCCAGGAGGCGTCGACGAGCAACCTCGAACTGTTCTTCGACCTCGCCTACGTCCTGGTCGTGAACGAGCTCGCGGTCGCTTTCCTGAAGCACCTGACGTGGGCCGGGTTCGGTACGTTCGTCGCGCTGTTCGCCGCCGTCTGGATGTCCTGGGTGGGTTTCACCCTCTACGCCAACCGGTTCGACACCGACGACGTCCTGTTCCGGATCGGGAAGCTCGCCGCAACGCTGTCCATCGCGGGGTGCGCCGCGAGCGCGATGTTCGCGACCTCGGCCTTCTCCACGTCGTTCGCGGTGTGCTTCCTCGCCGGCCGGGTGATCCTGCTGGTGCTCCACGCCCGGGCGTGGCGGCACGTCCGAGACGCCCGGAGCACCATCGGCGTCTACCTCGCGACCCTCGGGGTGAGTTCGGTCCTGTGGGCGGTGTCGCTAGCTGTCGACGGACTGGTCCGGTACTGGCTGTGGGGCGCGGCGGTGGCCGTCGACGCCGTCGGCCCGGTCGTCGCGACCTGGCGCGACAACCACCTCCCGCTGCACCTGGAGCACCTCCCGGAGCGGTTCGGGCTCTTCGTGATCCTGGTCCTCGGGGAGGCCGTGGGCGGTGCGGCCATCGGCGTGCGCGACGCCGAGTGGGGTCCTGACGCGGTCGCTGTCGGCGTCGCCGGCTTCGTCATCGCCGCCGCGCTGTGGTGGATCTACTTCGACACGGCGGCCGCCGTCGGCGCCGCGGCGTTGCGCCGGCGCGACGACGAAACCCGGGACGGTGCGCCGGCCGACGAACGACACGACCTGTTCGTCTACGGCCATCTGCCGCTCGCCCTGGGCATCGTGCTGGCCGGGGTCGGCATCGAGGAACTCGTGCTGCACCCGGAGGCGGCGCTCCCGTCGGCCGCCGGCTGGACCCTGGCCGCCGGGGTCGTCCTGTTCCTGATCGGGTCGGCCCTCGTCCTCGGCGGCAGCAGTCATTCCTGGCGGGCGGTCTGGCCGTGGCCGCTCGCTGCGGTGCCGGTCGTGCCGGCGGCCGCCGCGCTCGGGCACCACCATGCCTTGCTGCTCGTCGCGGGACTGGCGTTGCTATGCCTTGCGTTGGCCGTGCGGGGAACGGTGGTTCGGCGCGGTCCGGCGTCCGTGCGCAGCCAGCCGAGAAGCGTTTCGTAGACGGCGTCGTCGTGGAGCAGGCTGAAGTGGTTCAGCCCGCCGAGCCAGACGATGTCGGCGTCTTCAGTCAGATCGCCCACGGTGACCGGCGCCACGAGGAGGTCGCCGACGAGCCGGCCCCAGATGCTTCCTTCGGTGCGGGACAGCGTCGCGGACACGAACAAGCGGCGGATGCCCGCTTCGCTTTCCGGCCGGCGGGATTCCGCGCCGGCTGCCCATTGTGTCTCGTGGACGTAGCCGTGTCCGAGGTCCCGGATGCCGTCACTGCGGATCGCGAGCAGGCGGGCCAGGGGAGCGGCGAGGGGTGATTTGCCCAGCAGCCCGGCTATCTGGGCGACACGTCGTTCCAGCGGTGCTCCGTTGTGCGGTGTGCCGAGGCAGACCAGCCGGCTCACGCGGGAACACCATGGCGCTTCTTGTTCTTGTGCTTGGTAGAGCGCGCTCCGGGCCACCAGGCCACCCATGGAGTGTCCGATGAGGACGATGTCGGTGACGGGCACGGGCCACGCGGCGATCAGCCGGGTCAGCAGTGTCACGAGGTCGCCGCCGTTTTCGGAGACGTGCCGGCCGGAGTTGTACCGCACATAGACGGAGGTGGTGCCCAGATCGTCGGCCAGGCGCGCGCCGAAGTCGGCGCCGCGGAACCAGCAGCGTTCGGTTTCGACCAGTCCGTGCAGGAAGACCACCAGGCGACCGGCCGCGCCAGGGAAGGCGCCGGCCAGGGAACGGTGGTCGAGGCTGACCGGTCGTCGTTCGCATCGGACGGTCATTTCCGCGTTCGATCGGGAGGCCGCGGGGAGTTGCGCTCCGAACATCCCGTGGGCGAGGCCGGTGGCGTAGTGCCCGGTAGCGGACTCGAGGACGGAGGTGGTCCAGAAGTCCCGGGCGAGCAGAGCAGGCAATTGCGAGCCGGCCCGGGCCAAGGCAGCCAGACCGCCCATCATCTCGCTCAGCGCGGCAGTCGCCATCTTCGTCATGGTGCTTCTTCCGGACGGCGTCGCCGCAGGACCGGCTGACCTCAGCCCGCGAATACCCGCCGCGGGGATCCGTTACGCGGATCGGCCCGCGCAGCCGAGGTGACGCCCATCGCAGGGCGGAAAGCCTCGTTCCGGGAGTGCGGCGGAACCCGCGTCGATGCCCACTTCGGCGGGGACGGGCAGGCGAACCTGTGGGCCGTCCTGGCCGAAGTGGGCATCGAGACGGTGAGGATTCCTCCGCGTTGCCCACGGGTGAACTGCTACGCCGAGCAGTTCGTGCTCACGGCACCGCTCCCGTGGTCAGCGCCGATGACCGACTTTTGGAAGCCCGCAGGTCTCACGGCCGCGACGCATCGGTCGATCCGGTCAGCAGTTCGGCGGGGTCGAGGTCCGAGGTCGCGACGTCGTGCGCGACGTCGGACAGCCGTCGGTGGTGCGCGCGGGCGTAGCCGCGCAAGGCGAGGTAGGCCTGGTGCATGTCGAGCCCGCTGGCTTCGGCGAGGACGCCTTTGGCCTGTTCGACGACCGTGCGATGGTGCAGGGTCGCTTGCAGCTGTTCGGACACGACCTCGTCGTGGCGGATCGCGCGCTGTTGCAGGATGCCGATGGTGGCGATGTCGGCTAGTGCCTGGCCCAGGGCGACGCTGGCGTCGTCGATGGCTCCCGGGGGCGTGCCCAGCAGGGTCAGTGCGCCGATGACGTCGTCGCGCAGCCGCATCGGGACCGCGCACGCGGCGCGGAATCCCGCGTTCACCGCCGCCGGCGCGAACTGGGGCCACCGATCGGACTCGGTCGCCAAGTCGGCGCTGGCCACCGCGATACCGGTGTCGACGCAGTCCAGGCTGTGGGGTTCCAGAAATCGGTTCACGCGCCCGACCTGCGGAAACAGACACGTGACGGACAGGGCATGATCGACAGCCGTGACGCTGCGTCTGCTCTACTTGATCTTACTCCGGCTGGTGGGTCTGCTGGTGTTGCTCGGGCGCTCGTCGGCGTCCAAGGACGTCGAGTTGCTGGTGCTTCGCCACGAGGTGGCTGTGCTGCGCAGAGGCAACCCGAAACCTCGCCTGGACTGGGCCGATCGGGCGGTGATCGCTGCGTTGGTCCGCCTGTTGCCCACAGGGCTGCGGCTGCACCGGTTGGTCACCCCGGCCACGATCCTGCGCTGGCACCGGCGCCTGGTCGCCGCGAAGTGGACCTACCCACACCGAGCTGGCCGTCCGCCCGTCGATGAGGCGCTCACCGAGTTAATCGAACGGATGGCCATCGAGAACCACCACTGGGGGTACAAGAGGATTCAAGGTGAGCTGCTCAAGCTTGGACACCGGGTCAGTTCCTCGACGATCCGGCGGATCTTGAAGCGGGCGCGCATACCTCCCGCGCCGGCCCGGCACACCGACACGTCCTGGCGGCAGTTCCTGCGCACGCAGGCCTCGACGATGCTGGCGTGCGACTTCTTCCACATCGACTGCGCGCTCACCCTCAAGCGGATCTACGTGTTCTTCGTACTGGAGGTCGGCAGCCGCTACGTCCACGTCCTCGGCACGACCACCCATCCGGACAGCGGGTGGACCACCCAGCAGATCCGCAACCTCGTGATGAATCTCGGTGATCGAGTCGACGAGTTCAGATTTCTCATCCGCGATCGGGCCGGCCAGTTCGCAGCCTCTTTCGATGCCGTCCTGGCCGACGTGGGCACCGAGACGATCAGGATTCCACCACGCTGCCCACGGGCGAACGGCTACGCCGAGCGGTTCGTGCTCACCGCCAGAACCGAGCTCACCGACCGTATGCTGATCCTCAACGAGAGGCATCTGCTCGCCGAGTACGTCCGGCACTACAACGGTCGACGGCCGCACCGTTCCCGCGAGCTTCGCCCACCCCGGCCGACCCACCCCGCGGCAGACCTCAACTTTCAGCGAATCAAGCGACGCCGGCTTCTCGGAGGTCTGATCAACGAGTACGAACGAGCCGCGTAAAGCCACTGGCCAGCGCTGGTGACCGACTTTTGGAACCCCACACGTCCACGTCGCCGTCCCCGATCAGGCCACCGCCGTCCTTGTCGGCAACCACCTGCGCCCCTGGCTCCCGGCACTGCTCGGGTTGACGGCCAACTCGGCCATCCACGCCGGCGGCGACACCGGGTTCGCCAGCTGGCGCGCGGTCACCACGGCACACTGGCCGTGCGGCGGTGTGCCGCCCTACTTCACGTCGGCTGAGCACTACGCGGAGACCGTCGCCCTGATGGTCGACTCCGGCGCGATCCTCGACCACGGGATGGTCTACTGGGACATCCGGCCTTCGGCGCACCTGCCGACGGTGGAGGTGCGGGTCAGCGACGTGCCGGCCACCATCGACGAAACCGTCCTGCTGGCGACGCTCGTCCGCGCCCTCGTCGCCACCGCGACCCGCGCCGTCCGGGCCGGCGACCCCGGACCGCCGTTCTCCCAGGAACTCGTCCGCGCCGCCCACTTCCGCGCCGCTCGCGCCGGACTCGAGGACACCTGGCTCGACGTCCGCTCCGGTCACCTCGTCCCGCCCCGGCAGGTACTGGGATCGCTCCTGCGGCATCTCCGGCCGGAGCTGTCCGGGCCAGGCGACTACCGCCGCACGGTCACCCTGCTCGATCGGGTGCTCGCCACCGGCAACGGCGCCACCCGGCAACGACGGACGTGGCAGGCGCGGCGGCAGGTCCGCGACGTCGTGGCCGAGGGGACGAGGTGGACACTGCAGGACACCGCACCGGCATTGCCCTGACGGTGGTAGGGCTGCGCGTCGAGTTGCCGAAGCGGCGCATGGGATCCGCCAGGCCGCCGCCCTCGGTGGTCGGCGCACGGGGCTCGTTGTGACCGGGTGTCCAGGCGGCCCGAGCCGGCCGCGCGGACCGCCGGCATGAAGTACACCCTCGCGCAGAGCGCGGTGGCCGGCGCGGTAGGCGGCCCAGCGCAGCCGGACGAGGATGGCCGGCCGGGTGAGATCGGCGTCGGTGAGGGCTTCGAGGAAGCCGGTCAGTACCGCGGCGTGGATGTCGTGGACCTCGCCGCGGAACCGGTTGGTCAGCTTGGCCGCGACCGGGATCAAAATCGGCAGCGCGAGCCCGACGCACGCGACCGTCCACGTGCCACCCTCGGCACGGGACCGCGTCACGAGAGCTGTCCACACCGCGTCCCGCGTCTGCTGTGGACATCCCTTCGCGACGGTCATCCGGCCGACGTCGTCCAGCGGCACCAGCCGCGGCGGTAGCCCGCGGACCTGGCGGCCGTCGAGGGTGACCGGGTGCGGTCCGGTGACCAGCCAGGCGAACGCGGTGCGGGCGGTATCGAACACGCCGGGCTCGCCACGCGGACGCGTCGTCGGACTGGTTGCGGGGTGTTTCGGTGACGAGGGCTGGTCCATGGCGGCACTCCTGAGCGAGCGGAAGTCGACGTCGCCAGGAAGCCCGCCGAGGCGCCTCAAAACCGCTTTACGCCCAGGTCAGAGGCGTGCCAAAGCCGTTTTGCGCTGCATACCGGCCTCGAATCGAGGGGGGCCATCTCGCAGCAGACCTGCTCGGTAGGAGACCGACGACGGAAATCGGCTCGGTCGCCGAGGGGGTTGTCTCGGTGACCGAGCCGATGTCGCGGTGGCGATCAGCTCGGCTCGTGCCGGACGCGGCCCCGCCGGGTTGTCTTGTTGTGCGACAGCGAACTCGGGGCCTGCAGGCCGGCTCCGTCGTCCACTCCGACACCGAGGCGTTCGACCAGCTCGCCGCCCAGCCACCCGGTCACCCCGGCGATCGCGACACCCGCGAAGCCGAAGATCAACGCCCACGCACCGGGAACCCAGTCGCCGGCGTTCACGCGCAGCAGCCAGCTGACCGCGAACAGCAGGAGCACCAGCATGTTGCCCGCACCGTGGAACAGGCCGACCCGCTTGGCGCGGGTGCCGGCCGGAATGGCGGACCAGTCGATCCACCCGGGCAACGCGGCCACCAGTCCGCCGATGATCCCGGCGGCGATCGCGTAGGCGGCGGCCACCGCGAACCCGGACCGGTCGGTGATCAGGTGCAGGATGTCGAAAACAACCGCGGTGGCCAGCAGCCCCAACGGGAACACGATCAACATCGGATGGATGGCGTGACCGAACGCCTTGACGCGACTTTCCACGATCGACCTCCCGGATGAATGGGGAACGTGCGGGTACCCGGTCGCAGATCAGGCACACGTCGTGCGGGCGGTCGCGGGCACCGAGCACCGTGAGCCGGCCGCCGAGGACACGAGGAAAGGAACATCGCGATGACTCAGCTGGTCCGCGAACTGATGACGACCGGCCTCGTGGCGCTGGCGCCGGACACTCCGGTGCGCCGCGCCGCCCAGGCCATGCGGGAGAAGGACGTCGGGGACGTGCTCGTCGTCGAAGACGGGCAGTTGCGCGGCATCGTCACCGACCGCGACATCGTCGTCCGCGGTCTGGCGGACTTCGAAGACCTCTCCACCTGCACGCTCGGCGATGTGTGCAGCGACCAGCTGCTCACCGCGGCCCCGGACGACGAGGCCGACGCCGCCATCGCCCGGATGCGCGAAGCGGCCGTGCGCCGCATTCCCGTGGTCGAGGCCGGCCGGCCGGCCGGTCGGTGTGCTTTCCCTCGGCGACGCGGCCGTGGACCGGGACCCGGACTCAGCGCTGGCCGACATCAGCTCCGAAGAAGGCAACACCTGATCCTGCGGCGCCGGCTCCACGGATCTTCGCCGATGATCGGACACACCGGCGAGTCCACGGAGGAGCGGCTCGCGCGCAACCTCGGCGAGCTGCTCCAGGAACTGAGGGTCGCGCTGGCCGGTGTCCAGATCCTGTTCGGGTTCCTGCTCGCCGTGGTGTTCACCGACCGCTTCCGCGACGCGAGCGGCTTCGAGAAGGCTTGGCACCTGTGCGCGGTGGCGTCGGCCGCGACCGCGTTGCTCACCGCGCCGCGCCGCCGTTGCTCAGCCCCGGCCGGGCGCGACGAGATCGGTCAGCCGGTCGAGGGAACGGCGAAGCTGCTGGTCGACGTCCTCGTCCGGAGCTCCGCCGTGGTTGCGGGGATCGTCGCCGAGGAAGGACAGGTGCACGGTGACGTAACAGGCGCCGCCCTCGGCCGAGGAACCTGGAGCCTGTAGCCCGGGCTCCCTGCCGGCCCCATCCCACCCGAATCGCTCGCCCGTCGGCCGTGATGGCCGGCAGGGCATCTGCGAAGCGATCGTGAGTCGCCTGCGGTCACTTCGCCGGTGGCGGCCGGTGCCGTGAGGCCGGGAGCGGAAGGAGCAGCACGATCGCGGTCACCACCAACCACAGGACGATCGTGCTGGACACCGGCCTGCCGGCGGCGGCGAGGAACAACCGGAGACCACCCGCGACGACCACCCGCCACACCCCGCTGCGCATGCGGCTCGGCTACCCCGCGGGGGTTGGAGAAAACGCGCGAATCGTCACTGTGGCGCGAGGTCGTCGCGCTGCGAAGGTGACGCGCCGCGGGAACGGCACGCGGGAGAACCTCAGCGACCACACCGCGACGGGCGTCGAGTGGTACCGGCGATGGCGGCAGCTCGCGCGTGCCACCGCCGTCACTGCGCCCGGCGAGCGGCCCAGAGCCTGCCGCCGGGTTTCCTGGCGAGCCTCGCGGGTATCGGCGGGACGACGAGAGGAGGGCCGGATGCCGGGACTCGGGAGACAGCACCGCTCGCGGTCGTGGTGACCGCCGCGGTTCCGTGGCCGGCGATGGCCGCGGCGGTGTGCGCGGCGCTCGCGTTCGGCACGAGCGGGGCGTTGCAGCACCACGTGGCTCGCCGGACGGATCGGAGTGGCCGGTTCGGGGTGGTGCGGTCGTTGGCCCGGGAGCGGGTCTGGCTGGCGTCGCTGCTGGTGAACGGGGCGGGGGTGGTCCTGCAGGTGGTGGCGTTGAGCCATGCCCCGGTGGCGCTGGTTCAGCCGGTGCTGGTGCTGGACCTGCTTTTCGCCGTCTTGGGGGCGAGCGTGCTCCGGCGGCACCGGCCGGACCGGGTCGTCGTCGGCGGCGCGCTGCTGTGCGCGGGTGGGCTGGCGGCGTTCCTGCTGCTCACCGCTCCGACGCCGGGGACCACCGTGCCCCGGCCGGGCGAGGCGCTCCTGCTGGGCGGCGGCGTGGTGGCGATCGTGGGTGGCGGCGAGGTGGGGCCGCGGTACTCGTCGCGCGTTGAGCCTGGCCGCGGCGACCGGCGTGCTGTTCGGTGTCACGGCGGGGCTGGCCAAGGTCGCGGCGAACGACCTGCACCGCGGGGTCGGCGAGGTAGTGCGGGACTGGCCCGGCTATGCGGCCCTGGCCTGCGCGGCCGCCGGGTTCGTGCTGAGTCAGCACGCGTTCCGCGCCGGCGTCGCGGTGGCCCCCTCGCTCGGGGTGATGGTGGTGCTCAACCCGTTGGCCGGCATCGGCTTCGGGGTGCTGTGGCTCGGCGAGCGCGTTTCCACCGGCGTCGGCGGTGCGGTGGCCCTGTGCCTGACGGTGGCCGGCATCGCCGTGCTCGCCAAGCGGGTCCCCGCGGCGGCTCGGGAGGACAGAGGGGCGTGAGCGGCCCGCCCGCCACGGCGGGGACGAGCGGCCCGTAGCGCCACCGGGCAGGCGGGCCGATTGTGGTCGGCGCATCCGGTTGGGACGGTCCCGTCCGGGTATTCGAGTCCTGCAGGGTAGAGGTGGGATGTGATGCCGCATGAGCACCGAGCAGATCCTCACCACGGCTGCGGTACGAACGACGTCGTCTGGAACCGCCGGCGACGGCGATCCTGGACGAGCTGTTCGCCGGGACACCGGTGCCGCGGCTGCCGGCGATCATCGGCGACTCCGCCGGCCGCGGCGTCCTGATCCACTGGTCCGCGCAGTCGCGCTCGCAGCTGGACGAGCTCTACGGCGAACCCGGGCGGCTGCAGCTGATCGACAACACCCTCACCCTCACCGCGTTCCCGGGCTGAAGGACGACAAACCCTCGAGTGGCTGTCCACATTGTCCGGGCACCACCGCCGCCGAACCCACCAGCACCACAGCGACGGGATCTTCAGCCCCGGACGCGGCGCCAGCGGCGAGGAAACCGTCCCGACGCTGCGCGCCGGGGACATCCGCACCCTCGACCGCGACCGGGTCTTGATCCTGCACGGTAACCTCCGCCCGATCCTCGGCCGCACCGTCGACGTCGGACAACGCCCGGACTGGCCCCAGCTGCAGGCCGATGTCGCCGCGATCCGCTGCGGCGACGCTCCAGTCGGCGCAGACGGTTATCTCCGCCCGCTCCCGCCAGCGATGGTGAACAGTCCGCACATTCAGGAGCCGCTCCGATGACCGAGGACGACAACATCACCACCCCGGATCCCGAGCGACCGGACGACGCAACGCAGCCGGAACCGCAGCAATCCGCGCGGTCGCGCGCCGAGCTCGATGCGATGACCGAGGAACTATGGGACAGGGTGCAGGCCCAGCAGTCGGAAATCGAGCAGCTCAACGGGAAGATCGCGGAGCTGGAGAGCGACGCCGAAGACAAACCGCGGCTGGCGCCGTGCTTGCCGTTCCCGGCACCGCCGGCCGCGGAGGACAAGCAGCACCGAGAGCAGACCCCGGTGTTCACGGTCACCAATTTCGTGCAGTACTACAACGCCGTCTACGTCGGCAAAGGCGGGACGCGCGCGGTCGCGATCCCGGACTGCTGGCCACAGCATCCCGGCTTGGTGGCGGAGCTGGCGACGCTGGCCTACACGTGGCGGGCCGCGCACGTCGGCAAGGGCGCCAAGGCCAGCGACGCCCAGTACTGGCACGACCGGTGGCGAGCCGGATTCGCCGAACGCATGATCACCTAGTGGACTCACCAGCAGTGCCTCACCGATGTCCATAAGGCCGTGGGCGCGACACCGCTGACCGACCGCTTCAGCCTGGCGTCTAAGAAGGTGTCCAGCCCCGACAGCCACGCTACAACCGTGGATGACGTGGAGATCGTTGCGCCGGAAAGGGAGCCAAGACCACAAGGTAACCAGTCGTGACTGCGAGCTGGACCGCTCCGCCATAGCCGGTTTGCGTGAGACCAGCCACTGTCCGTCGTCACCCGGTGATCTCGCGGGTTGTCGCCAGTTGCCGGTCCTTGTGCTGCTGCTCGCGGGACAGGTCGGCCGCGTGGTGCGGGATGAGCGCGTCCTGCACGACCCGTTCAACTGCGACCCACGTCCGAACGTAGCCGGTGCTGTCCTTACACCGTACGTCCCGAATCGCGACGGCGATCTCGTGCGCCGATGCCCGGCCGGTGCTGAACGCGGGGTCGCCGATCGCGGCCTGCGGGTCGGGGTAACGGAAGCCAGCCTCGGCCATGCACCGCGACCATGCCGCCGCGGCCTCGGTCACCGGCGGGGTAGTCCGCGTGATCTCGTAACTCTGCTGGCTCAGTCCAAAGCTCGTCGGCTCCTGACCGGGGTTCGCGTCGGGGACGAGGATCCGGTCTGCTTCGCCCGCGCAGCCACCGGGCCGGACGTCTCGGCGATCGCCCCTGCCGGTGATCGCCGCGATGACGTCAGGTGGTGGTGATTGTTGGTTGGCGGCCCGGGGTCTGAATACGGCTGGGTCGCGGTAGCCGTAGGCTGCTGCTTCGCCCGCGTCAACGAGACCATGCCGCCTCGGCTTGGTGGCGTCCCGCACTGGATCGACCGGTGGAAAGGTGAACCGAAGTCCGTGGTTGGCGAGGCATCGTTCGATCAGGATGTTGCGCGCCTTGATGACCTGTAGTTCCTCCGCCGGCGTCAGCTGTGACCGGTCGAGCGGGAGGTCGAGGCCACGCACGGTCGACAGGTCCCGGGGAACTTTGTCCAGCGCTGCGGCGAGCTCGGCCGCGCCGACGTCAGAAGTTGCGGCGGGTGCTCTCGAGCAGCCGGCGATGATTGCGAGTGCCAGCGTGACGGCGCCCAGGCGGCGGAATGTGAGCACGGCTGAACCTCCCGGTCGCGATCGGGGCCGCGCCGAGCTGGCGCGACCCCGATCTGGCCTGCTAGAACTGGTCGCGGAGCCCGCAGTCGGAGTACTCGCCGTAGCTTGACGGCCAGTCGAAGCTGGCGTTGTTGTTCTTCATGGTGGCGTTCAAGTTCCCCGAGTGGTACGGGGCGAACGACTGCGATGCGTAACTGCCGTTGCAGCCGCTGTTGTAGTAGACCGTCGCCTGGTAGGACCAGTTGTTGTAGACCGATGCGGCGTGGTTCTTGACCACCTCGCCCAGACCCCTGTTGGTGGTGCCGACCTTGTTGAAGGTCTCGTTGTCGAGGTTGCCGTCGGATTTCAGGTAGTCGGCGTATGCGCCGGCGTAGTTGCTGTTGAAGTAGAAGCAGAAATGCGCGACGGTGCAGGTGGGGGCCTCCGGGCTCGCGGTCGTTGCCTGGGCGGCCGGGGCTGCGGTGAGCCCGGCCGCGACAAGGACGAGGCCGATCGCGGTCTTCCGTACCTTCGAGATCATTGTTCCTCCCTCATTGTCGGACGTTGCCATGTCTTCACGCCCGAACGGTTCCGGCGTTGAGTGGAGCGTGCAGAGAACACTCGAATGGAGTAATCTGCATGTTAATTGGTGATTCAACCTTGTCCGGTTTTGCCTGCCGATCGATTCAGTTTCCGGCGACCGTGGGAGACCCGCGGTCCACCGTTGCACTGGTTGTGCCTGTCGCCGCCCATCAGTTCGAGTCCATCGTCAGCACGTTCTCGTGTTGCTAATCGCCATCAGTCGATGGCCGGCGTCGCCCTCCAATTCGCCAACGCGTTGGCAGGTGACGATGCCGTTGCCGATAGTGAGATGCTCGCAGTGCGCACTTTTGAACGCTGTGCGACCGGAGACGATTCGCATAGCGCTACTTCGCCCAATCGGCCCTGTCTTGATTGCACTTCTTCTGGTACTGGGCGTGTTGGCTGATACGGCTTCGTCATGCCAGAGGGGAGTTGGGATATCCGGGTTCCCGGGCCGTTGTGGGTGGGGTTGGCGAGGCGTCGAAAACAGACCTGGGGTCGCCGCAGGCACGTGCCGTGTTCGCGGTACTGCTACTGTCCGTGAATAAGCCGGTGACCTGGGAGAAAATCGCGCCGACGAGTTGTGGGACGAGCGCCTGCCGGCGACCGCGAAGACGCAGATCCACGGTTTGATCTCGCGGGTGCGCCGCGTGCTGCCGCAACCCCTGATCGCCACCCGGAGCTCGGGCTATGTCCTCGAGTTACCCGCAGAAGCGCTGGACATTCAGCGATTCACAACGCTCACCGCGACGGCCCGCGAGCTGATCGCGGAGGAGCAGTTCGAACAGGGCACGCAGCTGATGAACGACGCGCTCGGACTGTGGCGCGGCCCAGCATTACCTGGCATCCCCGTGCCGCCGTGCGGGCACCCCGACGTAGCGGTATTCCAAGCCATCTAGGGACGTCCTGTTGCCACGTGCGCCAATGTCTTGCACGCTCAGGAAAGATCGCGGAGACGCACGCTCGGCCGTGTCGCCGGGACGATCATCGATGGTGCGGGCGAAGGGACGAAGTTCATGGCGAATTCCCATGCGGCGAAGCTGGCCGTGCTCATCGATGCGGACAACGCCCAGCCCGCCACCATCGACGGGCTCCTGGCCGAAGTCGCCAGGTACGGCACAGCACACGTCAAACGCGCCTACGGCGACTGGACCTGCACGAATCTGTGTGCGGCTGGAAGGAACAGCTACTGACCGCCTCGGTCCAGCCGATGCAGCAGTTCGCCTACACCACCGGCAAGAACGCCACCGACGCGGCGATGATCATCGACGCGATGGACCTGCTCTACACCGGCCGCTTCGACGGATTCTGCCTGGTATCCAGCGACAGCGACTTCATCTGGGTGCGGGGGTTGGTTCACCCGGGCGGATCGGGCCGGGCTTCGGGGACGCACTGCCCCCGGCCGGGGTGTGCTTACCTTCGGGCGATCCACGACCCGGCGAGCCGGGCGAGGCCACCGCCGGTGACACCGACTCACCGTCACGCCACCACCCACGACGACTCCGCACCGTGTGGTGGGCCGGTGACTGCTGGCCGATGCCCTCGCACTGACGGCACGGCCGCTCGGCGCGAACAGCGACCAGAGGTGGGTGTCACGCCTGGTCGGTCGCGGGCTCGCTCAGCAGCGTGCGGCGGGCATCGGCGCTGGCTTTCTGGAATACGTGATGGACCTTCGACGGAGCGATTGCGTGGGCGAGGACGGTCGAGAGCAGTCCCGCCAGGGGTTGTTCGGGGTCGGTGTGCTCGAGCGCGATTCGCGCGACGGTTCCGTCGCCACGGAGGTAGGCGTACACCGCGATGATGGTGGCGAGCTGGGCGGCGATGGGATCGCGGCTGTGTTGCCACAGGTGCAGGACCAGGTTCTCGGCGGCTAGGCGTGCCGTGTGGTCGGGTAGGGCGAGCAGGGCGTCGCGGAACGCGGGCACGGCGAAGGTCGCGGCGAGATCGATGACGTCGGCCTCGTCGGTGGGCAGCTTGCCGTGGCCGGCGGCGCGGATCGCGGCGTCGGCGCGATTCAGGCGGACGTGCGCGGCCAGGTGCCAGGATTCGTCGATGGCGGCGGATTCGGCGGCGTGGGCGATGCGGGGGCGCAGCCGTGCGCGGAGCGGCTCGGGGGCTGGGGTGAATCGCGCCGCGAGGTCGTCGCGGCGGGCGGCAATGGTGTGTCCGGCGGCCGCGGCGGTGGTGGCTGCGGGGTCGGGCAGGACACCGGTGCGGTCGGTGTCGCGGTAGGAGCACCAGCGCGCGCCTTCGGCGATGTCCGGCACGGACACGACGTCGACGTCGGCGAATCCGTGCTTGGCCAGCTGCGCGATGCCGCTGTCGACGTCGGCGCGCAGCGGCAGTGCGTCGTCGCCGGCGGTGTCGTCGTCGACGCTGCGGACGACGACACCGGTCACGCAGAGGACGGGCAGATCGGCGCACTGCCGGTTGAAGTGCCGCGCGCAGCCTTCCGGATCGTGGGCGAGGTGGGCGAGGTCGATTCGGGCGAGCGGGCCGCTGCTGGCCGAGCCGGGGTCCTTTGTGAGCGTGGCGATCAGCACCAGGGAGTCCTCGGGTATGAAGCCGAGCAGCGCCGGGATGCTGGCGACTACGACGCTGGTGCTGGCGGGAGTGAGCGGCATCGACGATCGTCCTTTCAGGGAGGAGCGAGCACGGACTGTCGGTGAGGACCGGGGTGGGGAGACCAGCGGCCGAGTTCGGTGTGCAGCGTCCGCGTGGCGGGAGGGCGGGATAGCCCGTCGACGGTGAGGAGCGTTGTCAGCTCTCGGTGGAAGTAGTCAGAGTGACTCGCAACTGCTGCGCGACGTCTGCGATGTCGGTGTGCAGAGCGGTGAAGTCGACACTCTCGCGCATCCATCGGTGCACGAGCCGGGTGAGCTTTGTGGGGCGCGGACCGCGCTGGATGATGAGCCCGGCGACGCCGCTGTCTTTGCGCAGGAATGCCGTGACGGCGGTCAGCGCGGTCATCGTGGGCGCGTATCGGTCGGAGGCGTGTCGCCACAGGTGCAGCCACAGCGCCTGGGCCGCCCCGCATCGCTGGTCGGTGTCCTGGATGAGGTGGATGTCGCGGAGAAGGAAGCTGGACAGGGCGGCGATCAGTTCCGCGATCTGGTGCTGGTCGGTGGGGAGCCGGCCGTGGGTGGCGGCGGTGACCGCATCGTCGATCAGCTGCAGGCGCCGTCGCAGCCGGGGGAAGTCACCGGCGAGTTCTTCGGCCTGGACGTCTTCGGCGATCGGGTCGGCCAGGGTTGCGATGCGGTCGCGGATGTCGGCGGGCGCGGGAACGAATTGGGCGAGGAAGGCGTCGCGGTTGCGGTAGACGCGGTTGCCTTTCGCTTCGCGGTCGGCGGTGAGCGGGGAGATGGCGGGGTCGGGCAGGGTGCCGGTGTGGTCGGCGACGTCGTAGCAGGACCAGGCAGCACCGGGGGTGAAGCTAGGCACGTGCAGAAACTCGGTGTTGGTGAAACCGGATTCGTGCAGCTGGTGAACGAGTTGGTGAAGCTGAGATCGGTAGGGCAGGTCGGTGGTGTCGCTGGCGTCGTGGACGACGGCGCCGATGAGGCGCTGGATCGGCTGGTCGCCCAGTGCGCGGTTGAGGTCTGCGACGATCACGCGGGGCAGCCGCATGGCCGGGTCGAGGTCGAATCGGGTTGTGCGGCCCAGGCGGACAGTGCCGTCGGTGTGCACGACTGCGGCGACGATCACGAGGGAGTCGGTGGGGACGAACCCGATCAGGGCGGGTATGGCGGCCAGGAGATCCTCGTCGGTCAAGGAAATCGGTTCGGGCATCAGGGAACCTCGCTGACTAGAGTGGACGAATGGTGCGGCTGGTATGGAAGTGGCGGCGACCCGGTGGCCCGATCGGCCGCTGGTCGGTCGGCGACGTCGCCGATGGATCGACGGCGGATGTCGTCGCACGAGCGTCCTGTCCGGCAAGGAACAAGGGCGCGCACGACTGGAGACCGGAGGTCACCGGCCGAGTTCGGCGCGCAGCGTTCGCGCGGCGATGTGGGCGATCCACGGCGGTGACGGCCGTCGGACGTCCTGGCCGGAGGCGGGAATGAATCCGTTGACCGCGACGCTCCAGAACTCCGGCCATGGCTCGGCGTCGGTGCGTTCGCTGCGGTAGATCACGCGCACGTCCTGCCCGTCGGCACGCCGGGCGTGCGCGGTGATCCGGATCGCGACGCGCATGCGATCGCGGCGCTGCACGGGCTCGTCGTAGAGCAGCGAGACCGGCGTTGCGGGCAGCGCGCGGCACAGCTCGACGAGGACGCCGCGTGCGACGTTCCAGGCGCCGTAGTCGAGGAGGCTGCCGCGGTGGGGGATGTTGCAGGCGACCGACTCGGGCAGCACGTAGGAGCGGCTCCAGTCGTGGGGCCTGAACCACAACCGGTCCTCAGGCATGGTCGGCCACCGCCGTGTTCGCCTCGGCGACCGCGCGGGTTACGCACTTGTCGGTGAAGCGGCGCCGCTCGTCTTGCAGATGCTCGGGCCAGGTCCCGGCGTCGGGTTCGAGGATGTTCCAGGCGGCGGTGAGCGCGGCGTCGGTGCAGAGCCCGTCGGGATCGAGGTAGGGGTAGACGGTTTCGACGACCCGGCAGGCTTCCACGACACCGGAGGGGAAGCAGGTGTTCCAGACTGCGGTGATGAACGCGGTCTTGTGCCGCCGGGTGCGGGCGAGGTCGTCGAGCCAGGTTCGGGGTTCCGTCAGGAGTCGGCGGCCGCCGAGTTCGGTTTCGATCAACCGGCACGCCCGGGCGTAGGCGGATTCGGTGTAGCCGGACGGTGCGCTCTGGGCGGTGGTCGCGGTCATGGCGTACCTCCGGGTCGGGTGCGGGTGAACCCGACCTCCCGGAGCACACCCGTGATCCTCGGGCGCCTGTCAGCTCGCGCGACGTGGCGCGAGAGTCGGCGCCCGAGGGCCCGGGTGTGCTGTGCTGACGGCGGACTTCCGCACCGACCGGGGGCAGCGTGATCGCGGCATCGCACTCAGCAGCCCTGTGGTTGTGACTGCTCGCGGCGCCGATTGGTCTCCAACGTTCGTGGGACTCGAACGCGAGTGCCGATCAGCTCGGGGTTTAAGTCACGAGGATGCCGTCTGCGGGAAGACGTGGCGTCGGGTCTGCCGACGTGGTAAGCGTCGCAGCCCCGAATGGGGGCGCATCAACGCGAGTTGAGCTGCTGATGCCGGGCCGCTACAGGTAGTTGGGCGCGCACGCGGATGAAGTGGGGCCTTCTCGACGCTGGGGGGTGCTCGGCCGGATCGTCTACTCGAACCACGAGCCGCTCACCGCGCTGATGACGAGGCCGAGTGCGTAATACGGATCGAGTCTTGACGCCGAGGTGCGCCGGCACGGCTCGGCTGATCACCAGCGGCCTGTTCTGCCTTCGTCTTCCTCTATGCCCAGGGCTAAGGGATGTCTCGTAACTCGTGTTGTGGTTGGTGGGGCTGGTGTTGTGGTCAGGTGGTGAGGAGGATGTTGTGCAGATGCGCGATGCCGGACACTGTGTCGGCCAGTGTGCTGGCGGCGCGGCGGTAGTCGCGGAGGATCTTGAAGTTCTTCATCCGGGACAGGACGTGCTCGACGCGGGCGCGGATCGTGCGGTGCGTGGCGTTGAGGTCTTCTTTCCAGTCCGGCAGCTCGCTGCCGTGGCGGGGTTTGCGGTACGGCATGACAACCCCGGAATTGCCTTGGTAACCACCATCGGCCATCACCGGCCGATCGGCGAGCTGGTCGGCGATGCCGGAGTCGCGGTAGACGGTGCAGTCGTTGCGGCTGCCCGGCTGCGGGTCGCCGGTGGCGATCACCAGTCTGGTCTCGGCATCGATCGCGACCTGCACGTTGGTCGAGTATCGGTAGTTCTTCGACGGCGTCGCCAGCCGGTGATCCCGGGTCGGGACCAGGGTGCCGTCCACGATCGCCACGGAGTCGACCCGGCGTTTGGGGACCGGCGCAAGCGCCAGCAGCGGCCCGATCGTGTCGATCACCCGATGCGCCGCGGAGTGCGAGACCCCGAACAACGGACCGATCTGGCGCATCGTCAGGTTCGTCCGCCAGTAGGTCGCGACCAACAGAACCCGGTCTGCCAGCGGCAACGCCGACTGCCGGCCAGGGCGCCCGTCCGCGATCTCGTCCCGCCGCGCTTGGCGACCAACCGCACCACCTTGCGGAACTGGCCCGGTTCCAGCCCGGTGAACGGGGCAATCCACTCCGGTCGCGACGCTGTGATCACCTGCACCACGACATGATCAATTACCACAACGACCCACCCACCCCGATGCCGGGGTACGAGACATCCCTTAGGAATCGCGATGGAAGGTGAGGTTGATGGTTAGTGTTTCTTGGTGCTGCAGGTGACCATGGTCGAGGCGGCTGCGCCGGTGGTGCCGCCGGTGGGTGAGGTGACTTGGGCGTCGATGAGGTTGCCGTCTGGGTCGACGATGCTGCAGCTGGCGCCGCTGGGCATGTTCGAGAGGACGGTCAGTGTGAGCGTGCCGGCCCGGATTCTGTCGGTGTTGCCGCCGTTGGTGAGGTCGAGCTGGCCGTCGCTGTCTTCGGATACCCAGGAGGCGCTGAGGTTGCCGGTGGCACCGACGATGTAGTCGACCGGTGGTGGCCCGCTGGGGAGTTTGACGATGAGGATGACGCCGGCGGAGATGATGAGGACGGCCGCGGCGACGCCGACGAACAAGACTGTTCGGTGTCGGCGGGGCGGCGCGGCCGCGGTCTCCGGGTGTTCGGCGTCGTGCTCGGTCATGGCAGTTTGCTCCTTTGCTCCTGACGGCATCGCCGTGGTGATCCGTGGCGTTACGGAAATCCAGGTTGTCGTGCCGGCCAGGCGAAATGCCCGACATGGTGCAAATGTCGCGTCTGATGGCGTGGAGCGATACTCAGGTGGCTAGTGGCTTTGCGGCTGAATACCCCACTTGGTCTCTTTTCTTTCGCGGCGTGATCGGTCAGGGTGATCTTGGGTTCGTCGGGGGCCCGGCTGTGTGCTGGTGCTCTTGGGCGAGGGGGATCTCGTGCGTTGTTGTGGTGCGCGTTGGCGCGCTTTTTTGGTGTGCGTTGCCGTCGGTGTCGGGACTGTTGTGACGGTCGCGCCGGCTCATGCGGATGCACCTCGGGTTGTTCCGGGTTCGGCTCCGGACGAGGTCACGGCTGCTGCTTATGCCCGTGAGGGTGGTAAGCCGGTCGAGGTGGCGTCGGAGACGACCGAGACGTCGCAGGTGATGGCGAATCCGGATGGTTCGTGGACGATGACGCAGTACGTCCACCCGGTGCGGGTGAGGCAGGCCGGGGCGTGGGCGCCGGTCGATGCCACGTTGGTGCGGCGGGCGGATGGGTCGGTGGGGCCGAAGGCGGTCACGGTCGATGTCAAGCTCAACCCTGGTGGGACGGGTTCGGCGGGTGTGCCGATTGTGCAGGCGGGGCAGGACGGCAAAGAGGTCGGTCTGAAGTGGACGGGCGATTTGCCGGTGCCGGCGCTGGCTGGTGACACGGCCACCTACGGGGAAGTGCTTCCTGGCGTCGACTTGACGGTGAAGGCGGCTCCTGAGGGCTTCACGGAGAACTTGGTCATCAAGACGCCGGAGGCAGCGAAGAACCCCAAGCTGCGGGAGATCCCGTTCGGCCTGCACACGCGCAACACGACTGTCAGCGTTGCCGAAGGTCAGGGCCGTGGCACGCCGGCGCAGGCTGCTCCGACCGATGGGCTCGAGGTCAAGGACGCGGCTGGGCGGGTCGTGTTTTCCGGGGATGCCTCGCGGATGTGGGATTCCTCCGGTGACGGCTCACCGGCCGAGCGGGAGCTCGGTGAGGGTGGCGGCCGGCGGGAGGCCGTGATGGATGTCGCACTCACTCCCGACAAGGTGACCATCAGCCCGGACCAGGCGTTTCTGAGCGACCCGGCCACCCGGTACCCGGTGTCGCTGGACCCGGGCTACGACTGCAATTCGTGCTGGAACCAGGCGCATGTGGTAGTGCAGTCCGGACACGCGGGCGCGCACAACTGGAACGCCACGGGCGGGGACCTGTCGAACCTGAAGGCAGGTTACGAGAACTACGACACCGCCGGGACGTCGCGGTCCTACATCCAGATGAACAGTGAGCGCTTGGGTGGCACGGTGGTGCACAGCGCGACGCTGAACACCAAGGTCCAGCACAGCGCCAAGTGCGATGGAGACGCCAGGCCGACCGGGTTGTGGTTGTCGAACCCCGCATCCCCGGAGACCACCTGGGCCGCGCAGCCGGGGTGGGGCTACCAGGTGTCCACCATGAACGTCGCGAATTGCCACGACACACCGAACGTGGATGGGGTGTTCAATGCCACCGCGGCGGCGAAGGATGCTGCGGCGAACCGGTGGCAGAGCACGTGGTTCGTGCTGGCGGCCGCCAACGAAGGCGACGGGATGGCGGCGTGGCGGCGGTTCGACCTGAACCCGTACTTCGCGGTGAACTACGACTCCTACCCGAATTCGCCGGCGGCGCTGTCGATGCAGAACGGGACGCTGCCGTGTACGTCGGGGCCGGACCGGCCGTGGGTGTACACGAAGACGCCGCAGATCGCGGGCCGGTTGTCCGATCCGGACGGCGGCACGCTCTACGGCAAGTTCGCCGTCGCCTATGGTGCGCTCGGCCACAACGTCTATGTCCACGACAACGGCGACAATCTCGTGCCGGTGGGCACGGGCGGGTCGAACCAGGAGTCGACCGCGCAACTGGCCGCGGTCCCGCCGGGGTGGATCAACGAAGACGGCATCTACAACTGGTCGATGCAGGCCTACGACGATGAACTGTGGTCGAACTGGGTCGGCAACTGCGAGTTCGTCGTGGACACCAAGGTCCCGGCGCCGCCGGTGCTGGCGATGGCCTCGTGGACCAACCCCAAGGTCCAGGGCGACGCGGTGGAGTTCAGCGTGTGGACCGGCATGGCCACCGAGAACCTCTACGACATCGATCATTTCATCTACACCACCGACGGTTCCGAGCCCCAGCCTCAGGGCTCGCCGACCGCGCCGGCCACCCAGGGCGTCGACGCGAACGGGAAGATGGTCGCCACGACGTCGATCAAGGTGGTGGCGGCCAACGGCAACCAGAACCTGATCAAGGTCAAGTCGGTGAACAAGGCCGGCATGCCCAGCCCCAACGCCACGTGCGTGGTGCTCGCCGAATCCAACCCGGCGCTGGACGGCCCCTCCTGCTCGTACCACGTCCAGCCGCTCACGCCGGGCAAGAACCTGGTCGCGGCCTGGGGTGCCGACGAACCGTCCGGCACCACGTTGATCGACGCCGCGTCATCGACGCCGGACAACGCGACTCTGCCCACCCACCCGGCCACCACGTCCGGCGGTGTCACCCGCGGTGCGGGCTACAACCACGGCACCAGCTGGACCCACCCCGACACCGGCGGCTACAGCGACGGTGCGAAAGGCGCGATCGACCTCGACGGCACCAGCGGCTACGCCCAGACCGGCGACCGTGCGCTCGACCCGTCGAAGTCGTTCACGCTGGCGGCCTGGGCGAAACTCGCCGACACCACGCATTCGCAAACCATCATCGCCCAGGACGGCTCCCAGGCGATGGCGGTCGCGCTGCAGTACAACAAGGAAACCAACGCCTGGGCACTGCGCGTCTCGGCAGATGATTCAGTGACACCGGCGGCCGCCTGGGCCTTCTCGAGTGGACCGGCCCAAGTCGGGGTGTGGACCCACGTGGCGGGAACGTACGACGCGTCGACCCATGCTGCGACTCTTTACGTCGACGGCGCGAAGCAGAGCACGGTGATCGCTCATCCGTGGGCGGCGACCGGACCGGCGGTGCTGGGCGCGGCGAACTGGGCCGGGGTCCGCGCCGACTATTTCCACGGGTCGCTCGATGACCTGCAGGTGTGGCAGCGGGCCCTGTCCGGACAGGACGTCCACGACCTGGCCGGCGTATCCGTGCCGCTCGCGAACTACGGCCTTGCCGAGGGCTGCGGACCGGAGCTGACGTCGGCAACCTCGCGCGTCCCGTCGCTGCAGGCGAGCTGGGCGCTCGGGCAGACCAGCGGGAACACCGCCACCGACAGCACCGACTACGGCAACACCATTAGCCTCACCGGTGGTCACGCCTGGGTGCCGGGCCACGACGGCGGTGGGCTGCAATTGGACGGATTGAGCGGCTACGGATCCACCAGTGGTCTGGTCGCTGACGCCGCCAAGTCCTTCACCGTCTCGGCGTGGGTCAACCCGGCTGATCTCAACGTCGATCACACCGTGCTTTCCCAAGCGGGCGGCCAAGCCGCCAACTTCGTTATGCGCTATGACAAGACAGCCAACCGCTGGGCGTTCGGGATGTCACCGGCCGACAACACTGCGGCGGCGATGACCTGGGCGACGGGTACGTCGGTGCCGCAAGCGGGGACATGGACCCTGCTGACCGCGGCGTTCGACAAGGTCACCCGACGCATTCGGCTGTCGGTGAACGGGAAGCACGAAGCCGATGCCACGGTGGCCACGGCATGGACGGCGAACGGGCCGCTGCTGCTCGGCGCCGAGCCCGGTGGGAAGAACCTGTTCAAGGGAGTGCTCGACCAAGGGCAGGTGTGGTCACACGCCCTCACCGACGATCAGATCGCAGCGTTGACCGGCCAGAAGTACGTTGACACCGTCACCAACGCGACCGCCACGGCCGGCGGCGGAGTATCGCTCGAGGCCGAGAGCGACACCGGCGGTGACCTGGTCGGGTGTGCCGCGCAGTTCGACAGCACCTGGACCGGCCGGCTGGTCGGACCGCGGCCGGCGAACTTGCGGACGGAGAAGTCGTTCACGGTTGAGGGCTGGGTGAAGCACACCTGGACCGCGGCCGACATCGCCGCTTACGGCCCGGTCGACCCGGGGACAAGGACGCTGATCAGTACCGACGAGGCGCAGTTCTCGCCGTTCTTTCTCAGCTACCGTCCGTACAAGGACGCGGCCGGCCATGATCACGGCGCGTGGAGCCTGATCGTCACCGTCCCCAGCGCCGACGGCGTCTTCGCGTCCACGGAGTACAGCGACGCTGATGCGATCGACAATCAGTGGACCCACCTCGCCGCGAGCTACGACGTCGCCACCAAGACGATGTCCCTCTACGTCAACGGCAAGCTGCAGCACGGGAAGTTCTACACCGCGTCCGGGAACGCCACCGGGGTGGACGTCGGGGCCAGCACCGGGGGACTGCTGGTGGGCGGCGGGATCTGGACCGGGCAACGTACCAACAACCTCCACGGGGCTGTCGCCGGCGTGCGGGTGTTCTCCGGCCTCCGCGGCGCGGACCGGATCAACCTCGACAAGCGCGACGACGACCCCGGCGATCTCTTCGGCGTCACCCACTAGCCAAGCACCGGCTTCGGGGCGTCGAGCGCCCACCAGACCTAGGTAGGCAAACATGACTCACTCGCATGGCTTCGTGCGATTCCCCAGAAGCAGACGGGCATTGGCACTCGGTCTCGCCGTCGTGCTGCTGGGTTCGGCGCAGACCGCGGCGGCGGAAGCGGCGGCCGGCGGCTGGCACGGGCTGGGCTGGGACTTGCCCCCGTTGCAGCAGACCAGCTCCGTGGACGGCGTCGACGGCGGCTTCCGTGCGAAACCCGTCGTTCCGGCCGGATCGGGCGGTCCCGCGAAGGTCAGCTGGCCTGCGGCCACCAGCGCCGATGTCAACCTCCCCGTGGGCGCTGGCGCGGCGAAGGCGCCTGCGGGGCAGGCGGTCGCCGTGGCACGGTCGCAGGCGAAGACAGACGAGGCCCGGCACACACCGGGCAAGGTCCGGGTCAGCACCCTGGACCAAGCCGCGACGGCCAAGACCGGGATCAAGGGCGTGCTGATCAAGGTGGAGCCGGTGCTCGGTGACACGAGCGGGCCGGTGAACGTCGACGTCGACTACCGATCGTTCGGCGACGCCTACGGCGGTGATTTCGGTGGTCGCCTGCACCTGGTGCAGTACCCCTCGTGCCTGCTGACGACGCCGGACAAGCCCGAATGCCACGTCGGCACTCCGCTCTCGTCGGAGAACAACACCAAGACCCGGCACGTCGCGGCCGATGTCACCCTAGGGCAGAAACAGGCCGCAACGTCGATGCTGGTGGCCGCGGAAGCCGACACCAAGAGCGGCGGCGGCGACTTCACCGCGACCGACCTCAAACCGGCCGGCTCCTGGTCGTCAGGCGGGTCGTCGGCGGACTTCGACTACTCCTATCCGATCGGTACGCCTGCTGCGCTCGGGGGGACGGGTCCGTCGGTCAGCCTGAACTATTCCTCGAGTTCGGTGGACGGGCTGACCTCGGCGACGAACAACCAGGCCTCGGGTGTCGGTGATGGGTGGAGCCTGTCGGGTGGTGGGTTCATCGAACGCCGCTACAAGGGCTGCAGCCAGGACTTGGGTGGCAACAACGGCCAGACGAAGACCGGTGACCTGTGCTGGTTCAACGACAACGCCACCATTTCGTTCGCCGGCGCCAACGGTGACCTGATCCTGGACAAGAACACTCAGACGTGGCACCCGAAAGACGACGACGGCACCCGAGTCGAACGTCTCACCGGTGGCGCAAACGGCGACAAGTTCGGTGAGTACTGGAAGGTCACCACGCCTGATGGTGTCCAGTACTTCTTCGGCCTCAACCATCTGCCCGGCTGGTCGTCCGGCAAGCCGGAGACTCAGTCGACCTGGACTGCTCCGGTCTTCGGCAACAACAACCTCGAGCCGTGCAACGCCGCAACGTACGCTGCGTCTTGGTGCAACCGTGCGTGGCGGTGGAACCTGGACTACGTCGTCGATCCGCACGGCAACGCGATCGCGTACTACTACCAGCCCGAGACGAACTTCTACGGCCTCAACCGCAATGCCTCCACCGCCAACAATCCCGGCACGCAGTACACCCGCAGCGGCTACCTGCAGAAGATCGAGTACGGCTTCAACACCAAGGTCGCCGACACCTTCAGCCACGCGCCGGCGCAAGTGTTGTTCGACACGGCCGAACGATGCTTCCCCAGCGGCACGATCACCTGTGACCCCGGTCAGCTGAACTCGGGAACCGCGACGTCGTGGCCGGACGTGCCGTCGGAAACGATCTGCGCCCAGGGCGCGGTGTGCGTGTACAACTCGCCGTCCTTCTTCTCCCGCAAGCGCTACACCAAGATCACCACCCAGGTCTCCGACGGTGGCACGGGGTGGAAGCCGGTCCGTGAATGGGCGCTGACGCAGTCCTTCCCGCCCACCACGGACGGGAACAAGACGGCGCTGTGGCTGGACTCGATCACCGAGACCGGGAAGATCTCGAGCCCGAACACTGTCGGCTCGGCGATCACGCTGCCCGCGACGACGTTCCACCCGAGGTCGATGGCCAACCGGGTCAATGCCAACATCCAGTACACCGCGCTGACCCGCAACCGGATCGACGCCATCACCACCCCGCAGGGCGGCCTGACCTCGGTCAAGTACGCCGACCCCGAGTGCAAGCCCGGCGGCCCGATGCCCGATCCGGCGAACCTGAAGGGCAACACGCTGTCGTGTTACCCGGTGTACTGGTCACCGCCGGGGGCGACCGATCCGGTGCTGGACTACTTCAACAAGTTCCGGGTCACCGACGTCATCGAAGACGCCAACACCACGCAGCAGCCGCAGCAGAAGGTCACGCACTACGACTACCTCGGCGGCGCGGCCTGGCACTACGACGACGACCCGTTCTCCGATCCGAAGTACCGGACGTGGTCGCAGTGGCGTGGTTACGGCGACGTCAAGACGACCACCGGGCTCGGCCCGGCGGGCGGTGACCCGTCCGGCCCGCCGGTGACCACCGAGACGTTCTACCTGCGCGGCATGGAAGGCGCGACGGTCACCAGCCCGAATTGGCACGAGTCGGTCACCGACCGCAAGGAGTCGGCCGGCGTCGCCCGCGAGAGTGTCACCTACCGCGACGGCCAGGTCGTCGGAGGCAGCCTGACCGAGCCGTGGGTGTCGGACCCGACCGCCACCGACGCCGACGGCCGCACTGCGGCCTACACCGACACCGACACGGTCCGGACCCGTACCTGGCTGGACACCACCAGCACATGGCGGGTGTCGCGCACCCACACCACCCACGGCAAATACGGGCTCGCGACCGCCGTGCAGACCGAAGGCGACACCAGCGACCCCAAACAAACCAGCTGCACCCTGACCACCTACCTGGAGAACACCACCGCCTGGCTGCTGAACTCCTCCAGCCAGGTACGGAAGATCTCCGGGATCTGCGACGACAAAACCAACCCGCCCGGGCCCGGCAACATCGTCAGCGATACCCGGACCTACTACGACAAGCAAGCGTTCGGTGCGGCGCCCAGCGAAGGCAACATCACCCAGATCGACAGCCTCGACGACTGGCCCGCGGGCGGCACGGAGAAGATCAAGTCACCGGCCGCGACGACCGTGTACGACAAGTACGGCCGGGCGGTCAGCGCCACCGACGCGCTCGGTCTGACCAGCACGACGGCCTACACCCCTGCTGAGGGCGGTCCGGTCACGCAGGTCGACACGACCACACCGCCGGTCACTGCGGCCGCCGGAGCACCGAAGTTCATCTCCACCAAATACCTCGATCCGGTCTCCGGCGTCACCGTCGCGAGCACGGATGCCAGCGGCCTGCGCACCGACGCCACGCAGGACGCCCTCGGCCGGGTCCTGTCGGTGTGGAAACCCGGCCACAGCAAGGCGGCGAACTGGCCGGCGGACGTCATCTACAGCTACAGCGTCCGCAACGCCGGTGGCGTCAGCAACGTCACCACGCAGACCCTGCTCGCGAACGGGCAGTACGCCACCTCGTACACACTTGTGGACGGGCTCGGCCGCACGATCCAGACCCAGGCGCCGCGCACCGACGACGGTCCGGGCCGGATCATCACCGACACCTTCTACGACTCGCAGGGGCGGACGTACAAGACCCACAACGCCTACTGGAACAGCGCGGCCCCGTCGGCGACGCTGTATGTCACCGACGACGCGTCGGTTCCGAACACGACCTTGGCGACCTTCGACAGCGCGGGCAGCCCGCGCGCCAGCGCGTACCTGCTGCACGCGGTCGAGCAGTGGCGGACGACGACGATCCCGGACGGGGACCGCACGACCACGATCCCTCCGGGCGGGGGCACCGCGTCGACCACCATCACCAACGGGCTCGGGCAGACTGTCCAGCTGCTGCAGTACAAGGACCCGGCGAAGTACACGTCGGGTTCGCCGGCCGACACGACGACGTACACCTACACCCGCAGCGGCAAGCAGGCGACGGTCACCGATACGACCGGCAAGAACGTGTGGACCTTCGAGTACGACCTGAAGGACCGCAAGATCGCCTCGACCGACCCCGACACCGGCAAGACGACATTCACCTACGACGCGGCCGGCCGGCTGCTGACCACCACGGACGCGCGCCAGCGGCTGATCAGCTACACCTATGACAACCTCAGCCGCAAGACCGCCGAGTACGATGGCCCGGCGCTGACCGGCACGAAGATCGCCGGTTGGACCTATGACACCCTGCTCCCTGGGCAGCCGACCAGCTCCATTCGCTACGTCGGCACCAAGGCCTACACCAAGGAGACGACCGGCTACGACACCGCGGGCCGGCCCACCGGCAGCAAGGTCACCATCCCGCCCGGCGATAAAGGTCTCTCCGGCAGCTACCGGTTCGGGATCACCTACGACCCGAACTCCGGTGCGGTGCATACCATGAACACGCCCGAGGAAGGCGGCTTGCCTCCGGAGGAACTGTCGTTCGACTATTACGACAACGGCGCCCCGAAGACGATGCTGGCGGTCAACACCTCCGGCGACTTCACCAAGCTGGTCTCGTCGACGTCGTACAACCCGCTGGGGCAGGTGCTGCGGACCAACTTCAACGACGACCAGAGTCCCTACCAGGTCTCGGTGACCAGTACGTACACCGATGGCACCAACCGGCTCGAAACGGTTCAGGCGCAGCGCTCGACGTCGTCGGACTACTGGATCGCCAACCGGGTGTACACCTACAACCAGGTCGGCAACCTCACGAAGATCGCCGACACCCCACCAGGTACCAAGGCCGACGTCCAGTGCTTCCGCCAGGACTACCTGCAGCGGCTCACCGAAGCGTGGACTCCGTCCTCAGGGGATTGTGCGGCCCAGCCGACGACGGCGGGTATCGACGGCGCGGCACCGTACTGGATGTCCTGGACCTTCGACGACACCGGCAACCGCAAGACCCAGGTCCAGCACACGACGTCCGGTGACATCACGACGGCTTCGACGTACCCCGGCCCGGGTGCTTCACGGCCACACGCTGTCGAGGCTGTCACGACCACCGGGCCGTCGGGGACAACCCAGACGAGCTACGGCTACACGAAGACCGGAAGCACGGAGTCGCGTGGCCCGGCCGGTGCGGCGCAGACGTTCACCTATGACGCCGAGGGCCGTGTCGCGACGGCGAAGGAGGCCAACGGAGGCGACAGCAGCTACCTCTACGACGCCGACGGCAACCTGCTGATCACCAAGGACCCCAGCGGAACGACGCTCTCGGTCGGGGACATGGAGCTGTTCGTCCCCACCGGCGGCAGTTTTGCCTCGGGCACGCGGTTCTACAGCTACAACGGCCAGGTCATCGCGACCCGCGCGTCGTCGGGTGTGTTGAGCTGGAAGCTGTCCGATCACCAAGGCACGACGTATGCGACGGTGGATTCCGGCAGCAAACTCACGGTGACCAAGCGCTGGCAGGACCCGTACGGCACCAGCCGCGGAACACCGCCGTCGACCTGGCCGGACAGGCACGGCTTCGTCGGCGGCTACCAGAACACGACCGGGCTCACCCACCTGGGCGCGCGCGAGTACGACCCGCTGTCCGGCCGGTTCCTGACGGCGGACCCGATGCTGGACACGGGCAACCCGCAGGCGTTGAACGCCTACAGCTACGGCAACAACAGCCCGATCTCGTTCAGCGACCCGCTCGGGCTGATGTGGGGAGCCGAGTGCGGCCCCGACGGAGTCCTGTGCGGGACTGGCGAAGCGATGTCGGACCCCAACTACGTCGACAACCGCGCGTACTTCATGAAGAAGCGCGGGTACAGCCAGCAGTCCATCGACAGCTTCCGCCACATCGCCGCTAACAGCGGCTGCAAACGGGGCTCCGCCTGTAGTAACGAACGCTCCCGGCCACGGTGGGTGAAGCAGCACGCGCCCACGTCGAATGACTCGCAGCGGCTGAAAGACCTGTTCTACTACTCGTTCCAGATGACGACGAGCCAAAAGGACTGGTGGCTGCCCCAAATAGGTGGCGACCACGGCGCTGAGACAAGCTGCTTCGGGCGCTGGGCCTGTCAACAAGCCTGGATCTATCTGATCAATCACCCGGAGGATGTCGCAGGCGCCAAGAGTATTGCGGCGACGTACTGCACTGAGCACTACGACGAGTGCGTCTCCCGTGCGAACGATATGGTGTTCTGGGGAACGGTGGTCCAATCTGCCGAAGAAGACCTTGCTTTGATCGATGGGGTTAATGGTGGAAAAGCTGGAGGACGTAGCGTCCGAGGTTGTAATAGCTTCGTAGCTGGAACGCCCGTGCTAATGGCTGACGGTAGCACCAAGTCAATCGAATCGGTCGAGGTAGGCGACGAAGTCGCCAACGCGGAGCCTGAAAATAGCGTCGTCCAGCACCACGCTGTGGTCGCGTTGCACGCGACGGCTCAGGATCGCGAGTTCGTAGACGTCGAGGTTGCGACACCCGACGGTCCGAAGACCATCGAGACAACTGATCACCACCGGTTCTGGGACGTCACCGCGCACGCTTGGCGGAATGCCGACGACCTTGGCGTGGGCGATGCGCTCTCGAGTCCGCAGGGTGAACTCACGCAGATCATAGGTCTGAGACGGTTCCCTGCGGCCTGGCGCACCTTCAACCTCACTGTGAATGGTGTCCACACCTACTACGTGCTCGCCGGGCGGTCGCCAGTCCTGGTTCACAATTCGGGGTGTGCTGGCCGTGACCTGATCGACGGTCAAGCCCAATTCCACATTATTAACGGAGATGCGACGGGTGGTGGGCATAAGTGGCCTGGTCAGCCGGGAAAGACTGTGTTCCCGCCCAGTTGGGACACCGACCGCATCTTGAACGGGGTCGCTGAGGTCGCAACCAATCCGGCGAGTAAGTGGGAGCAGCAGACCGGCAAGGCGGGGGCGCTGTACACTAAGTCGGGCGATCCGTCGAGGTGGAAGATCGAAGGCGTGGTCGACGGTGTTAGAATTCGTGTCATTTACGAACCGGCCACGGACCGGGTGGTGACTGGGTTCCCTCTTCAATGACGGTAGGAGCGATAGCAATGACAAAGGATTGGTTGTCATATCGACGTGAAGTAGAGTCATTGTTGAATGATTCTCCGCTCGATGCACACGGTAGTGTCTTCTCGAGTGTTCAAGAACTTGTGGAAGCGGGCGAGTACTCGCTTGCATTCGACACGATTTGTTCCTGGATATACGAGGACAGCCTTCCTGTCGGGACGGACTATTATAAGCGACTGCTCAACGCGTCCGAAAACCTCGGTTCGAAGCGGTTGGTGTTGCTCATCGGCGAGCTCGTGGAGTGACGGTCCAAGGCCGGGCGAGCTACGACTACGCCGAGACGGCGTCCGCGGCGGGCAGTGAGCGGGGTAATGCCGCGGGCACGGACAAGGCGACGGTACTTGTCGCGGTCGTAGCCGAGGTCAGCGTAGAGCTGACAAGGTTGGCGACGTGGCTTGCCGACCACGTCGCGGATCGGCGGGACGGCGTCGAGCAGCAGGTGTCGGTGACCAACACCTACTCCGACGGTACCAACCGGCCTGAGACGGTTCAGGCGCAGCGTTCGACGTCGTCGGACTATTGGATCGCCAACCGCGTCTACACCTACAACCAGGTCGGCAACCTCACGAAGATCGCCGACACCCCGCCGGGCACGAAGAGCGACGTCCAGTGCTTCCGCCAGGACTATCTGCAGCGGCTCACCGAAGCCTGGACGCCGTCCTCGGCTGACTGCACGACCCAGCCCACGACCGTGGACCTCGGCGGCGCGGCACCGTCCTGGACGTTCGACGACGTCGACAACCGCAAGACCCAGGTCCAGCACGCCACGTCCGGAGATGTCACGACGGCCTCGACGTACCCGGCTCCCGGTGCTTCGCGCCCGCACGCGGTCGAGGCTGTCACGACCTCAGGTCCATCGGGTACGACTCAAACGACCTACGGCTGCACGCAGATCGGAAGCACGGAATCCCGTGAGCCGGCTGGTTCGGCGCAGACGTTCACCGATGACGCCGAGGGCCGGGCCGGGGCGCGACAGCGAAGGAATCTCCGCGTTGCGGTCGCGGCGGTTTCGGCGGTTTCGGCCCACGGCCGGTCAAGCGCAGTCGCGGTCATCTCTTCCGCCTCCTGTTGTGCGATCCCGCCGGTCGGTGGTACTGCGTTGACCACGATCACTAACTGTCGTCGCTTCGTGAAAACTGACCCCCAGGAGTCTTCCGAAAGTTGACCCCCTCTGAGGTAGGAGGGTGCTGAACGTGGAGGACTGGGCGGAGATCCGCCGGTTGCATCGGGCTGAGGGCGTGCCGATCAAGGAAATCGTCCGGCGGCTGGGGATCTCGCGGAACACGGTCCGGGCGGCGTTGAGGTCCGAGGGCCCGCCGAAGTATGAGCGGGCCTCACGGGGGTCGGTGGCGGATGCGTTCGAGCCGCAGATCCGGGCGCTGCTTGCGGAGTGGCCGCGGATGCCGGGACCGGTGATCGCGCAGAAGATCGGGTGGCCGCACTCGATGTCGCCGTTGAAGAAGAAGCTGGCCGCGTTGCGCCCGGAGTATTCCGGGATCGACCCGGTCGACCGGGTGGTCTACGAGCCCGGCCAGATCGCTCAGTGCGACCTGTGGTTCCCCGAGCCACGGATCCCGGTCGCCGCGGGCCAGGAAAGGGTGCTGCCGGTGCTGGTGATGACGCTGTGTTTCTCGCGGTTCCTGGCCGCGACGATGATCCCGTCGCGGCAGGCCGGCGACATCCTGTCGGGGATGTGGCAGCTGGTCAACGGGATCGGCCGGGTCACGAAGCGGCTGGTCTGGGACCGGGAGTCCGCGATCGGCGGGACCGGTCGGGTCAGCGCCCCGGCCGCGGCGTTCGCCGGCACCCTGGCCACGAAGATCGTGCTCGCGCCGCCGCGGGACCCGGAGTTCAAGGGCATGGTCGAGCGGAACAACCAGTTCCTGGAGACCTCGTTCCTGCCCGGTCGGGTCTTCACCAGCCCGGCCGACTTCAACACCCAGCTGGCCGAGTGGCTGGCCCGGGCGAACAACCGGACCGTCCGGTCGATCCAGGGCCGCCCGGTGGAGCTGCTGGAGACCGACTACCAGGCGATGCTGCCGCTGCCGCCGGCCGCCCCGCCGACCGGGCTGAACCAGCGCGTCCGGCTCGGCCGGGACTACTACGTGCGGGTCGACACCGTCGACTACTCCGTCGACCCGCGGATGATCGGCCGGTTCGTCGACATCGCTGCAACCCCGGAGCAGGTGACGGTGCTCTGCGACGGTCAGGTCGTCGCCCGGCATAACCGCTGCTGGGCCAAGCAGGTCGTGGTCACCGACCCGTCCCACCAAGCCTCCGCAGCCTTGCTGCGGAAGAACTTCGCGGCCGAACGCCTGCGCCGCGAGGTCTCCGGCGAGACCCGTCGTCACGCCGACGGACACGTCGTCGCGATGCGGGCCCTGCCGGACTACGACGCGCTGTTCGGCGTCGATTTCACTGCACCACCAACGAAAGCGAGCAACACGTGAGCACGACCGCCAAGCCCAAACCGTCGGCCGCAGCGCCGAAAGATGGGCTGCCATCCCAGATCGCCTACCTCACCCGGGCGCTGAAGACCCCGACGATCGGGGCGTTCTGGGAACAACTGGCCGGCCAGGCCCGCGACGAGAACTGGTCGCACGAGGAATACCTCGCTGCGCTGCTGCAGCGCCAGGTCGCCGACCGCGAGTCCAAAGGCACCGTGATGCGGATCCGCACCGCGCACTTCCCGGCGGTCAAGACCTTGGAGGACTTCAACCTTGACCACCTGCCCTCGCTGCGCCGCGACATCTTGGCGCATCTGTCGACCGGCACGTTCGTCGCCAAGGCCGAGAACGTGATCCTGCTCGGCCCGCCCGGCATCGGCAAAACCCACCTCGCGATCGGGCTCGGCGTCAAAGCCACCCAGGCCGGCTACTCGGTGCTGTTCGACACCGCCAGCAACTGGGTCGCCCGGCTCACCGCCGCCCACCACGGCAACCGGCTCGAGGCCGAACTCAAGAAGATCCGCCGCTACAAGCTGATCATCATCGACGAAGTCGGCTACATCCCGTTCGACCAGGACGCGGCGAACCTGTTCTTCCAGCTCATCGCCTCCCGCTACGAGCAGGGCTCGGTGATGGTGACCTCAAACCTGCCGTTCGGCCGCTGGGGCGAGACCTTCTCCGACGACGTCGCCGCCGCGGCCATGATCGACCGCCTGGTCCACCACGCCGAGGTCCTCACCCTCACCGGCGATTCCTACCGCACCCGCCAACGCCGCAACCTGCTCCGCGACCAGCAGCAGAACCCCAACCAGAACTAGACAACACCGCGCAGGGGGTCAATTTTCCGGAGACCGCCCGGGGTCAAAGTTCCCGAAGCGTTGACACTAACGGGCTCGGTCAGGCCGTACAGCTGCTGCAGTACAAAGACCCGGCGAAGTACGCGCCCGGTTCGCCGACCGCCACGACCTCTCCGGCTCGTTGACCTATGACGCCGAGGAGGTGGCCGCCTTGCAACTTTGCGGGCGATGCTGAATTCTTCGCGGTGCGAAACGGTAGCGGTGCGGTCATCAAGGTCTCGGTATCGGACTCCGCTATTGCTTCACTAAGGGCATCGAGAGCTGTAAATGCGACCAATTGTAAGAGGTCAAAGTCCCGACTTTGAGGGTGCAGAGTAGATCTGCCGTTCGAATGCTGGTGGCCGCTGATGCGGGGAACGATTTTGCTCTGCTGGAGCTGGTGCGTATGAGGGAAGAAGCCGGGGGCCGGGAAGGGGCGGAAGTTCTCGCGTGGCGGGCCGCCGGCTGGGTGAAAGTCGTGTCGAACATGCCGAGGGTTACCACCTCGGAGTCACCGAATTAGCCTGCGTATCATTCGCTCCGCCGTTCAATCACGATTCGCAATCGCGCTGGTCACAGCATCGGCGACCGGGTTGACCTGCAGTCCGGCGTAGCCGTCCGAGCCGAGCGTCCTGGCAGACTGAGCCGGAGGGCCAGGCGCCGTAGGGGTAACACACAGCTCGTTTGGTGACGTCGGCCACCGTGTCGGTCTCCTCGTTCGTGTCCGCCGCCTCGTCCGCGTCGACGCGGGCGACGTCGTCGAGGTTCTAGAGGGCAACCTGGGCGGGCCCGCCGTCACCGTCGATGTCGTCCAGTCGCCTGGCTGTCGGAGTCCTGGCCCGGCTGATGGGGCTGCATTTCGCCAGCCTCGTCGTCGCCGTCGTCGGGATGTTCGTCGGTGGTGGCCGCGGTGTCGGGTCATCGAGGTGGGCGGCGATGACGCTCGGCTCGGTTTCCGGGTCGATGACCTTGCGCTCGACGTCGGAGGCGGGGTAGCCCCAGGCATGGCGGGTCTCGGACCGGCGCTGGCGATTGGTTCCAGCGTCGCCGTGCTCAACCCGATGGACGCCGGCCGGTTGCGTGCTGCGTTGCGGGAGGCGATCGAGCTCTACGCCCGTCTCGACGGCGCCACCCGCGAGGGCGCACCGACACCTCGCCGTCATCCCGGGCCCCTGCCGACCCCGCACCGCGAAGTCCCGGCCGGGCGACACACGGCGGACGCGGCATCGGCGGGCCCGGTGCTGCTGCACGAGGACGACGACGAGCCCACCGGGCGCCACGCCCGCCTCGCGAGCCTCTTCGACTCGGACGCGGCTTGATGCTCGACCCCTGCGTCTCCGTCACTGATCTCGACCTCGGCGAGCGTCTGGCCGTCGTCGCAGGCGCAGACCCGGTAGGGCTCTTGCGAGCAGCTACTGGATGGACTGCGCGCGTCAACACGGCGGAGCCGCGTCGCGCGCTGCCGCACTTCCCCGATCGGTTCGCTCCCGCGACATCGAGTGGCTCACCGTCGGCCGACGCCGACACGACCACGCCGCGGCCCCAGGTGGGAAGCGCTGTCATGCCTCCCTGCCCCGCGCTTGACGTCGATATGCGAAAAGACGACGAGCATGCCCGTCCCCTGTGACATCACCCCTTCAGCAACTGGCGACATGACCTGGCACCGGTGCGAGTACTACCGGGCCGAATGTGGATTGCCCGCCCAGCTCGTCGACGATGACCGGATCGTTCTGCAGCTCGGCGGGGTGTTCGGCGCGGTCACCATGCCCGCCGGGCTGGGCCGCAAGGTGGTGGCGAGCCTGCGGGTCCGGGCGATGCCGGCCCCGGCTCTGGCCCATCCCGGCGGGCAGCGATGGACCCTGCTGAGCGGCCCAGGCACCGTGACGCTGGACGAGCTGGCCGCGCTGGTGCTACTGGGCGTCAGCGTGGTCGGTGAGACCGCGGTGGTGGTGCTGCCCTCGCCGGAGACCGAAGCGCTGGGCCTGTGGCACTGGATCGAGCCACCCACCCAGGTCGACCTGCCGCCGCAAGCTGCCCTGCTGACCACCACGCGAGCGATGGCCGTTCCCACGTCGCGAACTCGATCGGCACAGCCGTGAACCCGGAACGGCCACCCAGTGCCGCGCTGGCGGCGCTGCGCAACGAGCTGATCGAACGCGCGGCCGCGGACCAGCACGCCCGATCCGCTGGGCATCGCGGCTGGCTGGCCAGGTCCATCGCCGGCTCGCGCAACACTGACCCGACAAACCGCTTGCTCGGCCACGGTGAATGCGCGCCATCATCGACGCCTACGGCCTGCCGGCCCGCGGCGCGGGTTCCTCGGCCGCATCATCGAGTACGTCGTACCCGACACCGCGAACGAAGCCACCGTCGCCCCCGGATATGACCATCCACCCTGCGCCTTCGGTGACGGAGCGTTGATGTTCAGGCGCGGGCACTCCGCATCGCTTCGGCCCTTGGGACTGACGCTTCCCAAAGTTCCGTTAACCAAGATCACAAAGCGCTGACCAGCGCGTATGTACCGCCTCTTGAAGCC
>NZ_JBHVXZ010000072.1:0-51149 GCF_042881395.1 Amycolatopsis sp. NPDC058278
AGCTCGTTGTGCGCGGTGCCGCGCTTGATCCACAGGTCGACGTCGCCGAAGCCGTCGAGTTCCCGGGCCAAGACCGCGAAGAAGTCGGGGTCGAGGACCAGCTCGCCCTCCCGGGCGATCGCCTGGTCCACCGCCGCCGCGTCCCGGCGGCCGTGCCGCAGTTCGGTCGCGGTCCGGAAGGCCCGCAGCGAACGCAGGTTCCGGATGTCGCCGAGGAAGAGCACGCCACCGGGGCGGAGCCGGGCCGCGGCCGTGCGGAGGACTCCGGCGAGGTAGCCGACGCTCGGGAAGTACTGGGCGACCGAGTTGATGATCACCGTGTCGAAGTCCGGCAGTTCGCCCAGGTCGTGGGCGGGCCGCGCGGCCAGGTGGACCTTGCTCGCGAACGGCGTCGCCGCGAGTTCGCGCCGCAGGTTGGCGATGGCCTTGTCGGACAGGTCGACGCCCCAGTACTCCTCGGCGTCCGGGGCGATCCGCGACAGGATCAGGCCGCTGCCGACACCGATCTCCAGGACGCGCTTCGGCCGCAGGGACCGGATCCGGTCGATCGTCGCCGCGTGCCACTCCCGCATCTCGGCGAGGGGGATCTCCGAGCCGTCGTAGCTGGAGTTCCAGCCGGTGAAGTTCTCCTCGAGCCCGCCGGCCGCGGCTTCGGTGAAGACGTTCTCGTGCAGCTCGCGCCACTCGCCGACGTGGTCCAGTTCCGCTTCTTCGTCCCGCCCGGCCGACGGCACGGCGTAGGCGATGAGGCGCCCGTCCCGGGCGACGACGACGGACTGCCCGACGGCCGGGTGCTCGGCGAGCACGGACTCGATCTCGCCGAGTTCGACGCGGTAGCCGCGGATCTTGACCTGGTCGTCGGCCCGGCCGAGGAACACCAGCCGCCCGTCCGGCAGCCATTTCACCAGGTCACCTGTGCGGTAGAGACGTCCGCCGGAACCGAAGGGGTCGGCGACGAACCGCTCCGCCGTCAACCCCGGGCGCCCGAGGTAGCCGCGGGCCAGGCCGCTGCCGGCGAGGTACAGCTCCCCCACCACGCCGGGCGGGACCGGCCGCAGCCCGGCGTCGAGCACGTACGCGCGAGTGCCGGGGTCGGGGATGCCGATCGGGACGACCGTCGCGTCCGCCAGCTCGGCCGGGTCACACTCCCCGAGCGTCGAGTTGGTGGTCGCCTCGGTCGGGCCGTAGGCGTTGAACATCCGCCGCCCCGGCGCCCAGCGGCGCACCAGCTCCGGCGACACGCGCTCGGTGCCCGCCAGCAGCACGCTGTCGCGCGGGAGGCCGAGGTCCGCCGGCATGGCGTCGAGCAGAGCGGGCGGCAGGATCATGAAGTCGACGCCGTGGGCGTGCGCGTACTCGGTGAGCGCCGGGCCCGCGACCCGGCGCTCGGCCGGGACGACGACCAGCCGGCCGCCCGAGAGCAGGCCGAGGCAGAGGTCCCAGAAAGCGACGTCGAAACTCGGCGACGCGAACTGCAGCACCCGGCTGTGCGGGCCGACGCCGAAGCGTCCGACCTGGGTGGCGACCAGCTTCGCGACGCCGGAGTGCTGGAGGACGACGCCCTTCGGCCGCCCGGACGAGCCGGACGTGTAGATCACGTACGCCGCGTTCTCCGGCGCGATCGTGACCTGGGGGTCCTCGGTGGACATTCCGGCGAGCGTCGCGTCGTCGAGGAGGACCCGTGGCAGGGCCGCGGGCAGCTTCGCCTCGACGTCCCGGGTCGTCACCACGCAGACCGGGGCCGCGTCGTCGGCCATGTAGGCGATCCGGTCGCCCGGGTAGTCGACGTCGATCGGCAGGTACGCGGCACCGGCCTTGAGCACCGCCAGCTCGGCGATGATCATGTCCACCGACCGCGGGACGGCCAGCGCGACGACCCGCTCCGGCCCGGCGCCACGGGAGAGCAGCAGGTGCGCGAGGCGGTTGGCGCGGGCGTTCAGCTCGGCGTAGGTGAGCTCGACGTCCTCGAACACGAGTGCCACCGCGTCGGGGGCCTCGGCGACGCGGCGGGCGAACATCCCGGGGAACGTCTCGGTGCCCGCCGGGTCGAGGCAACCGGCCCATTCGGTCAGTACGCGGTCGCGCTCGTCGCCTTGGAGAAGGTCCAGGGCCCCGACCGGGCGGTCGGGCTCGGCCACGGCCGCGCGCAGCAGGACTTCGAGGCGGCGCAGGATCGCGTTCGCGCCGGCGTGGTCGAAGACGTCGGCGTTGAATTCGAGGACCCCGGCGATCCCGGCGTCGCGCTCGGTCAGCGAGATCGACAGGTCGAACTTCGAGGTCCCGGTGGTCACCGGGAGCTCGGTGACGGCCAGGCCGGGCAGGGTCACGTCGGCCCGGGCGTTGTTCTGCCCGGCGATCATGACCTGGAACAGCGGGTGGTAGGACAGCGACCGCGCCGGGTTGAGCACTTCGACCAGGCGCTCGAAGGGCACGTCCTGGTGGGCGTACGCGTCGAGGTTGCGCTCGCGGACCCGGGCGAGCAGCTCGCGGAAGGTCGGCTCGCCACCGGTGTCGACGCGCAGGACCAGGGTGTTGACGAAGAACCCGACCAGGTCGTCCAGGGCTGGGTCGGTGCGACCGGCGATCGGCGAGCCGATCGGCACGTCGGTGCCCGCACCGAGGCGCGTGAGCAGGGCCGCGAGGGCCGCGTGCACGACCATGAACACGCTGGCGCCGCTCTCGCGGGCCAGGTCGGCCAGGCCGGCGTGGAGCCCGGCGTCCCAGGTGAAGGTGTGCAGCTCGCCGCGGAAGGTCGCGGTCGCCGGGTGCGGCCGGTCCAGGGGCAGCTCGATCCGGTCCGGCAGGCCGTCCAGTGCCGTCCGCCAGTAGTCCAGCTGGGCGCTCAGCACGCTGTCCGGGTCGTCTTCGTGGCCGAGCAGCTCCTGCTGCCACAGCGTGTAGTCCGCGTACTGCACCGGCAGCGGCGTCCACTGTGGAGTTTCGCCGGCCCGGCGGGCGGCGTAGGCCGTGGCGATGTCGCGCCACAGCGGAGCCATCGACCAGCCGTCGGAGGCGATGTGGTGGAACACCAGCGCGAAGACGTGCTCACGGGCGCCCAGCCGCAGCAGCTCCGCGCGCACCGGCACCTGCCGCTCCAGCTCGAACGACCCGCGGACCAGCCCGGTCAGGGCCTCGTCGAGATCGGTGACCTCGCGGACGGGGAGGTCGACCTCTTCGGCCGGGAGAACGTCCTGGTAGGGCACGCCGTCCCGCTGCGGGAACCGGGTGCGCAGCGCTTCGTGCCGGGCGACCACGTCCGTCAGCGCCCGCCGCAGCGCCTCGACGTCGAGGTCGCCTTCGAGCCGCATGACCAGCGGGACGTTGTAGGTGGCCGACGGCCCTTCGAGGTGGTGCAGGAACCACAGCCGCTGCTGGGCGCCGGACAACGGGACGAGGTCCGGACGGCGCGCGGGGAGCAGCGGCGGCCGCGCGGCACCGCGGGCGGTGGCGAGCACCCCGGCCAGGCCCGCCGGGGTCGGCGTCTCGAAGACCGCCCGCACCTCGAGTTCGGCGTGCAGGGCGGTGCGCACGCGGGCGATCAGCCGGGTGGCCAGCAGCGAGTGCCCGCCGAGGGCGAAGAAGCTGTCGTCCGGGCCGACCCGCGGCAGGCCGAGGACGTCGGCGAACAGCGCGCACAGCTCCCGTTCGACCGGGGTGCGCGGCTCGCGGTCCGAGACCGGCGCGGTCACGTCCGGGGCCGGCAGCGCGCGGCGGTCGAGCTTGCCGTTCGCCGTCACGGGAAGCGCGTCGAGCACGACGATCGCCGACGGCACCATGTGCTCGGGCAGCCGTCCGGCGGCCAGGGCACGCAGGTCCGCGGGCAGGGCGGTGCTGAGGCGCGAGCGCCGGGGGTTGCCGGTGTAGGAGAGCAGCGGGTCCGGGCCGGGCCGGAACGCGCCGGCCGGGTCGCCGGTCGTGAACAGGACGTCGACCGAGCCGTCGCCGGCCGCGGACCAGGTGACGACCGCACCGAGTGCGAACCAGTCCTCGGGGTCGACGCCTTCGGTGATCCGCCCGTTGGGGACGCCCTCGACGCGCAGGCCGTCGCGGACCCGGCCGGCCACTTCCTCCACAGTGGACACGTCGGTGCCCCACCTCAGCGTCTCCACCGGGCGCGGCTCGGCGGCACCGGAGCGCAGGACCACGTCGTAGCGGTACTGGGTCAGTTCGTTGACCGCCCGGCCGCGCTTGACCCGGATGTCCGCCGCGACCCCGTCGAGGCCCGCGAAGAACTCCGGCGCGACGAGCAGCTCCTTCTCCCGCAGCAGCCGCTGTTCGACGTCGCCGCCGCGTGCCCGGGCCACGGCGGTGTGGAACGCCCGGACCTGACGCAGGTCCCGGACGTCCCCGACGAAGAGCGAGCCGCCGGGCGCCAGCAGCGCCAGGGCCTGGCGCACGACGTCGAGGAGGTACGTCCCGCTCGGGAAGTACTGGACGACGGAGTTGAGCACGATGGTGTCGAAGAACCCGGCCGGCAGGCCGGTGAAGTCGGCGGCGTCACCGGTGCGCAGTTCGACGCGCCCGGCGAGCGCGGGATCGGCCGCGACCCGCTCGCCCAGCGAAGCGATCACCTCCGCGGAGAAGTCCGTGCCCCAGTAGGCCTCGCAGTGCGGGGCCAGCCCGGTCAGGAGCAGGCCGCTGCCGACACCGATCTCGAGCACCCGCCGCGGCGCCAGGTCGCGGATCCGGGTGACGATGGCGTCGCGCCACTCGCGCATCTCCGCGCGCGGGAGCGGCTCGCCCGTGTAGCTGGAGTTCCAGCCGGCGAACTCGTCGCCGTCGCCCGAGTACATCGAGTCGTACAGTTCCCGCCACTCGCCGACCTGCTCGGTCTCCTCCTCGGCCGAACCGGAGGTGTCGGCGGGGACGACGTACCCGACCAGGCGGACGTCGCCGGGGCGGTCTTCACGGGCGACGACGACGGCGTGGGCGACGTCGTCGTGCGCGGCCAGGGTCGCGGCGATCTCACCGGGTTCGACGCGGAACCCGCGGATCTTGATCTGCTCGTCGCCGCGGCCGAGGAACTCCAGCACGCCGTCGGGACGGAAGCGGGCGACGTCGCCGGTGCGGTACATCCGGGCGCCGGGCGTGCCGAATGGGTCGGCGACGAACCGCTCGGCGGTGAGCCCGGCCCGGCCGAGGTAGCCGCGGGCGAGCTGGACGCCGGCCAGGTACAGCTCACCGGGGGTACCCGGCGGGACCGGGCGCAGGGCGGCGTCGAGGACGTAGGTGCGGGTGTTCCACACCGGACGTCCGATCGGAACGGCCGCGTCGCCGGAGGACGTCCGCCACGAGGTGACGTCGACCGAGGCTTCGGTCGGGCCGTAGAGGTTGTGCAGCTCGGCGGTCAAGACCTGGCCGAACTGCGCGACGGCGTCCAAGGGCAGGGCCTCGCCACTGCACAGCACCCGGCGCAGGCTCGTGCACTCCCCCGCCGCCGGCTCCTGGAGGAAGACCTGGAGCATCGACGGGACGAAGTGGACGGTCGTGATGTCCCGTTCGCGGATCAGCCGGGCGAGGTAGGCGGGATCCTTGTGCCCGTCCGGCCGGGCGAGCACCTCGGTGGCGCCGGTGATCAGCGGCCAGAGGAATTCCCACACCGAAACGTCGAAGCTGGACGGCGTCTTCTGCAGCACGCGGTCGTCCGGGGTGAGGCCGTACTCGTCCTGCATCCACAGCAGCCGGTTCACGATCCCGGCGTGCGGGACGACCACGCCCTTCGGCCGGCCCGTCGACCCGGAGGTGTAGATGACGTACGCCGGGTTCTCCGGCCGCGGCACGACTTCCAGGGGTGCGGCCGAGACTCCGGCCAGGGTGTTCGGGTCGTCCAGGAGCAGGGCGCCCGGGACGGCGGTGTCCGCGACGGCCAGCACCAGCGCGGGGTCGGCGTCTTCGAGCATGAAGGCGATGCGGTCGGCCGGGTAGCCGGGGTCGAGCGGCAGGTAGGCCGCGCCTGCCTTGAGGACGGCGAGGATCGCCGTGACCAGGTGCGTCGAACGGGGCAGCGCCAAGGCGACCACGCGCTCCGGCCCGGCGCCCCGCGCGGCCAGCACGCGGGCCAGGCGGTTGGAGACGGCGTCGAGCTCGGCGTAGGTGAGTTCTTCGTCCTCGAACACCAGCGCCGGGTGGCCGGGGGTCCGCGCGACCTGGGCGGCGAACAGCTCGGGCACGGTGACCGCCGGGACGTCCTCGACCGCACCCGACCAGGCCTGTTCGAGGCCGTCACGCTCGGCCGGGGTGAGCACGTCGAGGGAGCCGAGGCGGCGGTCCGGGGCGGCAGCGACCTGGCGGAGCAGGGTTTCCAGGCGGTCGAGGACGCCGGTCACGGTGGCCCGGTCGAACACCTCGGCGTTGAACTCGGCCTGGCCGTGCAGGCCGTCGGCCCGCTCGGTGAAGGAGAACCAGAGGTCGAACTTGGCCGTGCCGGTGCCGACGGGCCGCTCGGTCACGGTCAAGCCGGGCAGTTCGACGCCGGTGCCGGGGGTGTTCTGCCAGGCGAGCATGGTCTGGAACAGCGGGTGGTGGGCCAGCGACCGGGCCGGGTTGAGGGCCTCGACCAGCCGCTCGAACGGCACGTCCTGGTGGGCGTAGGCGTCGAGGCTGCGCTCGCGCACCCGGGCGACGAGCTCGCGGAACGACGGATCGCCGCCGGTGTCGACGCGCAGGACCAGGGTGTTGACGAAGAACCCGACCAGGTCGTCCAGGGCCGGGTCGGTGCGGCCGGCGATCGGGGTGCCGATCGGGATGTCGGTGCCCGCGCCGAGCCGGGTGAGCAGCGCCGTCAGGCCCGCGTGCACGACCATGAACGGGCTGGCGCCGCAGGCGCGGGCGAGGTCGGCGAGCCCGGCCCGGAGCCCGGCGTCCCAGGTGAAAGTGAAGAATCCGCCGCGGTAGGCCGAGACCGGCGGGTGCGGCCGGTCGAGCGGCAGCGGGATCCGGCCGGGCAGGCCGTCGAGGGCTTCCCGCCAGTAACCGAGCTGGACCGTCTCTTCGGTGGCGAGGAGATCTCGCTGCCAGAGCGTGTAATCCGCGTACTGCACGGGCAGCGGCGTCCACTGGGGAGCGTCGCCGCGCAGGCGGGCGCGGTAGGCCGTCGCGATGTCCCGCCACAGGGGCGACAGCGACCAGCCGTCGGCGGCGATGTGGTGCACGACCAGGACCAGCACGTGCCGCCGGGGGTCGACGGCCAGCAGTTCCGCGCGCACCGGCACCCCGGCACCGAGGTCGAACACGCCGCGCACGAGCGCGGCCACTTCGGCGTCCACATCGGACGCTTCGCGGACGGTCAGCTCCACCGTCCCTTCGGGAAGCACCTGCTGGTGCGGCACGCCGTCGACGACCGGGAAGACCGTCCGCAGCGCCTCGTGCCGGTCCAGGACGTCGGCGAGCGCCGAACGCAGCGCGTCGACGTCGAGCTCGCCGGCCAGCTCCATGACGAGCGGGACGTTGTAGGTCGCCGAGCCGCCTTCCAGCCCGTGCAGGAACCACAGGCGCTGCTGCGCGAACGACAGCGGCAGCCGGTCCGGCCGTTCGGTGACGCGCACGAGCGGGCGCCGCCCGGTCTCGGTGACGGCGCCGGCCAGGAGGTCCGCGAGCGCGGCCGGCGTCGGCGCGTCGAACACCGCCCGCACCGGCACTTCGGCGCCGACGGCCGCGCGGATGCGCTGGATCAGCCGGGTGGCGAGCAGCGAGTGCCCGCCGAGCGCGAAGAAGTCGTCGTCCGGTCCGGCCTGCGGCACCCCGAGGACGTCGGCGAACATCTCGCAGAGCAGCTGCTCGACGGGGTTGCGCGGCGCGCGGCCCGGCCCGGCGGCGAACCGCTCGGGGCTCGGCAGGGCATTGCGGTCCAGCTTGCCGGAGGCGAGCACCGGCAGCCTGTCGAGGATCACGAACGCCGACGGCACCATGTACTGCGGCAGCCGGTCCCGGACGTGCGCGCGCAGCGATGCCACCAGCGCACCGGTCTCGCGGCGGCCCGCGGGGTTGTTGGCGTACGAGCCCGGCGCGCCGGTCTGACGCACCGGCCGGTAGGCGAGGGCCTCTTCGCCCCTCGTGAAGACCGCTTCGAGCGCACCGCCCTCGGCCGCCAAGGTGACCGCCACGCGGTAGCCGGCGCGCTCGCCGAGCCGGTACAGCTCCTCCGGGTCGACGCCGTCCCGGCGGCCGAGGGCGGCCAAGGCGGCCTCGGCGTCGCCGGTGTCCAGGGCGCGGACCGCGGCCAGTTCGCCGGCCAGCCGCGCGTCCGGGATCGCGGTGACGCGCAGCCTCTCCGGTGACTCGGCGGCCAGGAATCGTTCCACCGCACCGAGGCCGCCGAACGCGACGACCTGCTCTCCGGCCGCTTCCGGCCGCGGGGCCTTCCGCAGCACGACGTCGTAGCGGTGCCGGGTCAGCTCGTTGTGCGCGGTGCCGCGCTTGATCCACAGGTCGACGTCGCCGAAGCCGTCGAGTTCCCGGGCCAAGACCGCGAAGAAGTCCGGGTCGAGGACCAGCTCGCCTTCCCGCGCGATCGCCTGGTCCACCGCGGCGACGTCGGTCCGGCCCCGGTGCAGCTCGACGGCCGTCCGGAAGGCCCGCAGCGAACGCAGGTTGCGGAGGTCGCCGAGGAAGATCGTGCCACCCGGCGCCAGCAGCCCGGCGGCCGTTTTCACGACTTCGGCGAGGTAGTCCGCGCTGGGGAAGTACTGGGCTACCGAGTTGACGATCACGGTGTCGAACGGCTCGTCCGGCAGTTCGCCGAGGTCGTGGGCGGGCCGCGCGGCCAGGTGGACCTTGCCCGCCAGTTCGGGCATGGCGGCCACCTCGCGCCGGACGTTCTCGATGGCGCTCTCGGAAAGGTCGACACCCCAGTAGGTTTCGGCGTCCGGCGCGATCCTCGAGAGGATCAGCCCGCTGCCGACGCCGATCTCCAGGACGCGCTTCGGCTGCAGCGCACGGATCCGCTCGATCGTCGCCGCGTGCCACTCCCGCATCTCGGCGAGGGGCAGCTCCGAGCCGTCGTAGCTGGAGTTCCAGCCCGCGAAGTTCTCTTCGATGCCGTGGGACCCGGCGAGCATCTCCTCGTGGACGTCGTGCCATTCGTCGACGTGGCCCTGCTCGGCCGCCTGGTCGCGGTCGGGCACCGGCACGGCGTAGGCGATCAGCTGCCCGTCCTGCGCGACGACGACCGACTGCCCGACGCGCGGGTGCTCGGCGAGCACGGACTCGATCTCGCCGAGCTCGATGCGGTAGCCGCGGATCTTGACCTGGTCGTCGGCGCGGCCCAGGAACACCAACCGGCCGTCGGGCAGCCACTTGACGAGGTCACCGGTCCGGTAGAGCCGTCCGCCGGAGCCGAAGGGGTCCGCGACGAACCGCTCCGCGGTGAGCCCCGGCCGCCCGAGGTAGCCCCGCGCCAGCCCGCTTCCGGCGAGGTACAGCTCGCCGACGACCCCGACCGGCACCGGGGCGAGGTGCGCGTCGAGGACGTACGCCCGGGTGCCGGGGTCCGGCACGCCGATCGGCACGGCCGAGCCGGGGAGGATCTCCGGGTCGCAGAGGCCGAGCGTCGAGTTGGTGGTCGCCTCGGTCGGGCCGTAGGCGTTGAACATCCGCCGCCCCGGCGCCCAGCGGCGCACCAGCTCCGGCGACACCCGTTCGGTGCCCGCCAGCAGCACGCTGTCCCGCGGCAGGTCGCAGTCTTCGGGGAATTCGGCGAGCAGCGCGGGCGGCAGGATCATGAAGTCGACGCCGTGGGCGTGCGCGTACCCGGCCAGTTCGGGGCCGGGCACCCGGCGCTCGGCCGGGACGATCACCAAACGGCCACCGGAAAGCAGGCCGAGGCAGAGGTCCCAGAAGGCGACGTCGAAACTTGGCGACGCGAACTGCAGCACCCGGCTGTGCGGGCCCACGCCGAACCGCTCGGCCTGCGTCGCGACGAGCTTGGCGACGCCCGCGTGGGAAACCACGACCCCCTTGGGCCGCCCGGTGGACCCGGAGGTGTAGATGACGTAGGCGGCGTTGGCCGGGACGATCGCGGCGGCCGGGTCCGTCGCCGGGACGTCGTCCAGGCGCACCTCGTCGAGGACCACGACATCGCCGTCGAAAAGGCCGGCGAGTTCGCGGGTGGTGACCACGCACACCGGGCGGGCGTCGGCGACCATGAACGCGATGCGCTCGGCCGGGTAGTCCTGGTCCAGCGGCAGGTACGCGGCGCCGGCCTTGAGCACCGCGAGTTCGGCGACGATCATGTCCACCGACCGCGGCACGGCGAGCGCGACCACCCGCTCGGGACCCGCGCCGCGGCCGATGAGGACGTGGGCGAGCCGGTTCGCGCGGGCGTCGAGCTCGGCGTAGGTGAGTTCGACGTGCTCGAAGACGAGGGCCACCGCGTCCGGCGCCTCCCGGACGCGGGCGGCGAACAGCTCCGGCAGCGTCGACGGGGGTGCAGCCAGGTCCGTGTCGTTCCATTCCTCGAGCACGCGGTGCAGTTCCGGCGGCGCCATGAGGTTCAGCCGGGCGACCGGCCACTGTGGACGTTTCTGGGCGTCGGCCAGCAGGCGGTCGAGGTGGTCCAGCATCCGGTCCACAGTGGACTCGTCGAGGACGTCGGCGCGGTAGTGCACGCCGTCGGCGGTCAGGTTCAGGTCGAGCGGGAGGCCGGTTTCGGCGCCGAAGCCGACGTTGACGAACACCGATCCCCCGCGGCCGGGCTCGGGCTTCAGCTCGGCGACCAGGTCTTCGAAAGGAATTTCGTGCGCCAGCGCCGCTTCTCGCGCTTCGCGCACGCGGGCGACGACGTCGGCGAACCCGGGCGTGCCGCCCAGATCCACCCGGAGCGGTACCAGCGCGCCGATCCCGAGCACGACATCGGCGGTGCCCGCATACCGGGACAGCAGCACGGTGAAGGCCGCGAGGAGCGTCAGCTCGTCGGCCGCGGGCAGCGGCCGGACCAGCGTCGCCCGGGCACCGGGCCGCGCGGGGTACGGCCGGTCGACCGGCAGCGGCAGCTCCTTGGGCGCCGAAGCGAGGCGGTCGCGCCAGAAACCGAGCCTCGACACCTGCTGCTGCACAGCGTCACCGTTGCTCACCGGTAGACCAGCCTCCCGCTGCTCACGGCGCCCCCATCGGAGCGCGAACTTAGGTGACCCTAACAAACGGATGGTGAGGATGCACTCCTGTACCATCGGTTAGCCTTACCTAAATCAGTACCAGTCGGAGGTGCGGTGCGAACAGACCCCGGAGGGATCGCTCTCAAGCGACGCCCGCCACACACGGGCCGCGCGCTCGGCCTGCTGGCCGCACTCGGCGTCCTGGTTTTCCTGTGCCTGCTGAGTGTCTGGGTGGGGTCCAAGGAGATTTCGTTCGGCGCCGTCTGGCAGGTCCTGTGGCACGACGACGGCTCCGCCGACGCCGTGATCATCCACAGTGTCCGGATGCCGCGCACCCTCCTGGCGGTGCTGGTCGGCGCCGCGCTCGGCCTGGCCGGCACGCTCATGCAGGCGTTGACCCGCAACCCGCTCGCCGAACCGGGGCTGCTCGGCGTCAGCGCCGGCGCCGCGTTCGCCATCGTCTTCTCCATCACCGTGCTCGGCGTCAGCTCCCTCTACGGCTACATCTGGTTCGCCTTCGCCGGTGCGCTCGCCGCGACCACCGTCGTCTACTTCCTCGGCGCCCGGGGCCGCACCGGCTCGAGCCCGGTCAAGCTGGCTCTCGCCGGAGCCGCCGTCACGGCGCTGCTCGGCTCGTTCACCAGCGCGATGGTGCTGACGGACCCGGTGGCGCTCAACCGGTTCCGGTTCTGGTCGGCCGGTTCGCTCGCCGGCGTCGACGGCGGATCGCTGCTGCGGGTCCTCCCGTTCCTCCTCGCCGGCGCGGTGCTGGCGATCGCCAGCGGCCCCGCGCTGAACAGCCTCGCCCTCGGCGACGACGTCGCGGTGGCACTCGGGCGGCGGCTGGGCCCGCTGCGGCTGCGCGGCGCCCTGGCCGTCACCCTCCTGACCGGCGCTTCCGTCGCGGTCGCCGGCCCGATCGTGTTCCTCGGCCTGGTCGTCCCGCACGCCGTGCGGTTCGTCATCGGGCCGGACCACCGGTGGCTGCTGCCCTACACCGCGGTCCTCGCGCCCTGCCTGCTGCTGGCCGCGGACATCCTCGGCCGGATCATGGCGCGGCCCGGCGAGGTCCGCGCCGGCGTGATCGTCGCCTTCCTCGGCGCGCCGTTCTTCATCTACCTGGTCCGCCGCCGCAAGCTGGTGGAGGCCTGATGAGCCTGCTGCAGGTGCGGCGCGACCGCGTCACCTTCCGCCTCGCGAAACCCGCGGTGTCCGGCCGGATCCGGCTCCGGCTGGTCGCCGTCTCGCTCGCGCTCGCCGTGCTGGCGTTCGCGTTGTTCTGCGTGGGCATGACGATCGGCGACGTCCCGCTCGGCGCGTCCGACGTCCTGTCCGCCGTGTTCGGCGGGGGCGACAGCGGCACCGCCTACATCGTGCGGGAGCTGCGGCTGCCGCGAGCGCTGACCGGACTGCTCGCCGGGCTCGCGTTCGGCGCGTCCGGCGCGGTGTTCCAGACCATCACGCGCAACCCCCTGGCCAGCCCGGACCTGATCGGCATCAACGCGGGCGCGGCCACCGCCGTCGTCGCCGGGATCTCCTTCGGCTTCGGCGGCGGCCTCGGCACGACCACGCTCGGCCTGCTCGGCGGGTTGCTGACCGGGCTGCTCGTGTACGTCCTCGCGTGGCGGCGCGGCACCACCGGCTACCGGATCATCCTGGTGGGCATCGGCATCTTCGCGATGTGCACCAGCCTGACCGACTACCTGCTCAGCCGCGCGCAGATCACCGAAGCCCAGGCGTCGATCGGCTGGTTGGTCGGCAACCTCGCCAACCGCGGCTGGGCGCACGTCGTCCCGCTGGCCTGCGCGCTGGCGGTGCTGCTGCCGCTGGTGCTGGCCCTGTCCCGGTGGATGCGCACGCTGCAGCTCGGCGACGACGTGGCGGCCGGGCTCGGCACGCCGGTGCAGCCGGTGCGGCTGGGCCTGCTGCTGGCCGGCGCCGGGCTGGTGGCCTTCGCGACGGCGTCCGCGGGCCCGGTCTCGTTCGTCGCGCTGACCGCGCCGCAGATCGCGCAACGCCTGGCCCGCCAGGCGTCCCCGCCGCTCACCGCCTCCGCGCTCACCGGCGCGGTCGTGGTGCTGGGCAGCGACATCCTGGCCCGCACCCTCACGGCGTCCCCGCTGCCGGTCGGCATCGTGACCGGCGCGCTCGGCGCCCCGCTGCTGCTCTGGCTGCTGGCCAGGGCCAACCGATCCGGCTCCGGAGGCTGAGAAGATGACACCGTCCCTGCGCGTGCAGGACCTGCGCGTCGCCTACGACGACCGGGTCGTCATCGACGGCCTCGACCTCGACATCCCGGCCGGGAAGATCACCGCGATCGTCGGGCCGAACGCGTGCGGCAAGTCGACGCTGCTGCGCACGCTGGCCCGGCTGCTCACGCCGAAGTCGGGCGGGGTGTACCTCGACGGCCGCTCGATCCACGACCTGCCGACCCGCCAGGTCGCCCAGCGGCTCGGCATCCTGCCGCAGTCCCCGGTGGCGCCCGAGGGCATGACGGTGGCCGACCTCGTCGGCCGCGGCCGCGCCCCGCACCAGAGCTGGTGGCGCCAATGGTCCACATCGGACGAAGGCGCGGTCCGCGCGGCCCTGGAAGCCACTTCGCTGCTGGACCTCGCCGACCGCCCGGTGGACGAGCTGTCCGGCGGCCAGCGCCAGCGCGCGTGGATCGCGATGGCGGTCGCGCAGGGCACGCCGGTGCTGCTGCTCGACGAGCCGACGACGTACCTCGACCTGGCGCACCAGATCGACGTGCTGGACCTGGTCGTCGACCTCAACCGAGCCGAGGGCCGCACGGTGGTGATGGTGCTGCACGACCTCCCCCAGGCGTGCCGGTACGCCGACCACGTGATCGCGATGAAGGCGGGCCGCGTGGTGGCCGGCGGCGAGCCGGCGTCGGTGATCACGGAGACCCTGGTCGAGGAGGTCTTCGACGTCCGCTGCCAGGTCACCCCGGACCCGGTGAGCGGGACGCCGATGGTCATCCCGATCAGCCGCCACCACCCGGCACCGGTGCACTAGCGCTATCCTGGGGCCCGGCCTTCCTCACCGTCTCCGAGGACCGATCCGGCCGAATCCCCCACCAAGGAAGCTGACTGCCGTGTACGTGCTGCCCGAAAAGACCACCGGCTCCGAACGCGAACTGCTGGAGGCCATGCTCGACCGCGGCCGCCTCGCGCTCGTCGAGAACGCGCGCGGCCTGTCGGAAGCGGACGCCCGGCGCCGGCTGGTCCCGTCCCTGACCACGCCGATCGCCCTGGTCAAGCACGCCGCCGTCGCCGAGCGCCGCTGGTTCCAGTGGCTCATCGCCGGGCTCGACGAGGCCGAGATCGACGGGCCTTCGACTCCCGGAGACCCCAGTTTCGTGGTCACCGAAGAGGAAACAGTCGACGACGTGATCGCCGAGTACGAGCGGACCAGCGCGCGCTCACGCGAGATCGCGGCGGGCTTCTCGCTCGACGACCGGTGGACGCACCCGGTCGTCGGCGAGGTCACCCTCCGGTTCGTCTACCTGTTCCTGATCGAGGAACTCGCCCGCCACACCGGCCACGGCGACATCCTCCGGGAGCAGCTCAGCGCGCGCTGACCGCGAACTCCCCGGCCGGCTCCGCGACCACCCGGCGGTCCACCACGGACTGCAGGATCTCGCCCACCCGCATCGCGGTGTTCGACAGCAGCGACGACGTGATGCCGTGCGTGTGCTCGGTCCCGCCCTGCAGGTAGATCCCGCCGCGCAGGGGCGGTTCGGTCGCCAGCCGGTAGTCGCGTTCGACGCGGAGCCGGCCTTCTTCGTCGCGCAGACACCGCGGGCCCAGTTCGCCGAGCAGCGGCGTCGGGTCCGCGGGCCGGTAACCCGTGGCGTAGACGACCGCGTCGGCCTCCAGGACCGTGCGCTCGCCCGTCGTCAGCGACTCGACCGTCACCGTTCCGGTGTCGGTCACCTCGACCGGGCGGGAGACGTTGAACAGCCGCAACCGTTCCACCCCCAGCACCTTCTCGCGGTAGACCCGGCGGTAGAGCTCGTCGATCAGGTCGATGTCGACGGCCGAGTAGTTCGTGGCACCGTGGTAGCGCATCAGGCGGTCCTTCACCGGCTCGCCCGCGCGGTAGAACTGGTCGACGGCTTCCGGGTCGAAGATGCGGTTGGCGAACGAGCTGTCGTCGGCCGGGCTGTAGCCGTAGCGGGCGAACACCGCGCACACCTCGGCGCGGGGGAACTCCTCGTGCAGCAAGGCGGCGACCTCGGCCGCGCTCTGCCCGGCACCGACCACGACGAACCGCTTCGGGTCGGCACTGCGCAGCGCGTCCACGCGGAAGAGCAGTTCGCTGTTGTGCCAGATCCGGGCACCGGAGGTGACGCCGTCGGGCAGCTGCGGCCGCAGACCCGTGCCCATCACCAGGTTCCGGGCGCGCAGGCAGGAGCCGTCCGAGGCCCGGACGTCGAAGTAGGCGACTTCGGAACCGTCGTACACCGGGGTCACGGAGATGACCTCGGTGCCGTAGGAGACGACGTCGTCGACCTTGGCGGCCGCCCACTCGAAGTAGTCGTGGAACTCGACCCGCAGCGGGAAGAGGTTCTTGTGGTTGATGAAGTCGACCAGCCGCCCGGCCGCGTGCAGGTAGTTGAGGAAGCTGAACTCACTGGTCGGGTTCCGCATGGTGACCAGGTCCTTGAGGAACGACACCTGCATGGTCGCGGTGTCGATCAGCATCCCGCGGTGCCAGCCGAAGCGCGGCTGCCGCTCGAGGAAGTGCGCGGTCACCGGCTCCCCGGCGCCCGCGTCGTTGTGCTCGGCGAGGGCGATCGCGAGCGCGAGGTTCGACGGCCCGAAGCCCACGCCGACGATGTCGTAGATCGGGACCTCTGCAGCCATGTTGCTCCCTCGCGTGCTCCGATACGGTTCAGGGAACCCTAACCTAACTTAGGCGAGCCTCGCCTAGTACGTTCGTGGTGATGTTCGTCCCCCGATCATGAAAGGCACTCTCGAATGCGCGTGGCGATGTTCGGCTACCAGACCTGGGGGCACCGGACCCTGCGGGCGCTCATCGACGCCGGCCACGAGGTCGCCCTCGTGGTCACGCACCCGAAGAGCGACCACGCCTACGAGCGGATCTGGGCCGATTCGGTCGCCGACCTCGCCGAGGAGAACGGCATCCGGGTCCTGCTGCGCACCCGCCCCGACGACGCCGAACTGCTGGCCGAACTGAAGGCGGCGGACCTCGACCTGATCGTGGCGAACAACTGGCGGACCTGGCTGCCGCCGGAGATCTTCGAGCTGCCGCGCCACGGCACCCTGAACATCCACGACTCGCTGCTGCCGGCCTACGCGGGCTTCTCACCGCTCATCTGGGCCGTCATCAACGGCGAGCCCGAGGTCGGCGTCACTGCCCACATGATGGACGGCGAGCTCGACGCCGGCGACATCGTGCTGCAGCGCGCGATCCCGGTCGGGCCGGCCGACACCACGACCGACCTCTTCCACCGCACGGTCGACCTCATCGCGCCGATCACCGCCGAAGCCATCTCCTTGATCGAGACCGGCTACACGCCGGTGCCGCAGGACCGGTCGAAGGCCAGCTTCTTCCACAAGCGAGCCAAGCGGGACAGCCTGATCGACTGGACGCTGCCACCGGAGGACCTCGAGCGGTTCGTGCGCGCGCTGTCGGACCCGTACCCGAACGCCTTCGCCTACCACCGCGGCGAGGAGCTGCGGATCATCAAGGCTTCCGTGTCGCAGGGCCACTACGGCGGCACGCCGGGCCGGATCTTCATCCGCGAGGGCGACGGCGTGGTGATCGTCGCCGGGCCGGACGCCCGCCGCGGACAGTCCCCCGGCCTGCTGGTCGAGCGCGTCCGCACCGCCGACGGGACCGATCTGCCCGCGCACGAGTACTTCAAGACGATGGGCGGGTACCTCACCGACCGCCCGTGACCGGTGAGCGGGACATCCCTTGGCGGCGCCCCCGCCGGTGAGCAGGATGTCCCGCATGGCCGGGATCAGCTTTCTCGACGAGCACCGCACGTGGGTGCTGACCGGGAACTCGAGCACGTACGCGCTGCGGCTCGACGAAGACGACGTCCCGGCCCACGTCTACTGGGGGCCCGCGCTGTCCGACGCCGAAGTCGTCGAGCTGGCCGGGAAAACGCTTCCCTGGTGGGACGGGTTCAACGACCCGAACGAAGGGCTCGCCGAACTCGCCGCCGACGGCGGGACCCGGTACTGGACGCCCGCCCTGCTGGTCCGGTTCGCCGACGGGACGCGAGCTCTCGAATGGCGGTACGAGGACCACGAAATCACCGCCGATCACCTGTTGGTCCACTTCGCGGACCGGCATTACCCGCTGCGGATCGCCCTGCACTACCGGCTGCGCGGCGCGGTCCTCGAACGCTGGACCGAGCTGAGCGCCGACACCGACGTCGAGGTCGTCCGGGCCGACTCGGCCACCTGGGCGTTGCCGGTCTTCGAGGACTACCGGTGCAGCCACGTCACCGGCCGCTGGGCGGCGGAGACGCAGCTGCACCGGTCACCGGTGCCGCACGGGGAAACCGGCTTCGGGAGCCGTCGCGGGATCACCGGCCACCACGCCAACCCCTGGGTGATGGTCGACGACGGCACGGCGACCGAGCGCCACGGCGAGGTCTACGGCGTCGCGCTGGCCTGGAGCGGCTCGTGGCGCCTGACCACCACCCGTTCGTCGACCGGACGGCTGACGGTCAGCGGCGGTTTCGGCCAGGAGGGCGTCGTCCACCGCGTGGGACCGGGCCGTCCGCTGACCACCCCGGTTTCCGCCGGGCTGTACACCGATGGCGGGTTCGGCGCGGCGAGCCGCGCGTGGCACGCCTACGTCCTCGAGCACGTCCTGCCCCACCCGGAAGAACTGCGTCCGGTGCTCTACAACTCGTGGGAGGCCACCGGATTCGACGTCACCGAGGCGGGGCAGCGCGCGCTCGCCGAGCGGGCGGCGGCGCTCGGCGTCGAGCTGTTCGTGATGGACGACGGCTGGTTCGGTGCGCGCACCGGCGACCACGCCGGGCTCGGCGACTGGCAGGTCAACCGCGCCCGCTTCCCCGACGGGCTCAAGCCCCTCGTCGACGCGGTGCACGGGCTCGGCATGCGGTTCGGCATCTGGGTCGAACCCGAGATGGTCAACCCCGACAGCGACCTCTACCGCGCCCACCCGGACTGGGTGCTGCACCACCCGCACCGGCGCCGCTCGCAGCTGCGGCGGCAACTGGTGCTCAACTTCGCGCGCCCGGACGTCGCCGGGTGGGCGCACGAATGGCTCGACCGGCTCGTCGGCGAGCACGGCGTCGACTTCCTCAAGTGGGACATGAACCGGCCGTTCAGCGAAGCGGGCTGGCCCGGCGAAAGCGACCAGGACCGGCTGTGGGTCGAGCACACCCGCGCGGTGTACGCGCTGCTCGACCGGCTGCGCGCGGACCACCCGCGGCTGCGGATCGAGTCCTGCGCGGGCGGCGGCGGGCGGATCGACCTCGGCGTGCTGGCCCGCACCGACCAGGTCTGGACCTCCGACAACACCGACGCGCTCGACCGGCTGCGGATCCAGCACGGCTACGGCCAGCTCTACCCCGCCCGCGCGATGGCGGCCTGGGTCACCGACAACCCCAATTTCGTCACGGCCCGTTCGGCGCCGCTCGAGTTCCGGTTCCACGTCGCCATGGCCGGCGTGCTCGGCCTCGGCGGCGACATCGTGCACTGGCCCGCCGACGACCTCGCCGCGGCGCGGGATCTCGTGGCGCTTTACAAGGACATCCGGCCGGTCGTGCAGCACGGCGCCCTGCACCGGCTCCGGCCACCGGCCGACGACGGCGTGACCGCGCTCCAGTACGTGCACGGCGATCGCGTGGTCGTGTTCGAGTACCGGCAGGCCGCGCACTTCGGCGAGCCGGCGCGGCCCCTGCGGCTGGCCGGTCTCGATCCCGCTCACCGGTACCTGGATCCGGACTCCGGGGCCACGCACAGCGGCGCCGTGCTCCTCGCCCGCGGACTGCCGCCCGGCCTCCCGACCGGCGACTTCGCCAGCAGAGTCGTCCGCCTCAACCGGGTAAAGATCTGATCTATCCGGCCATTCGCCGCACTTTCGACGGTATTCGACGCTTGACACTCCAGTAAACGTCCGATCGAATGCCTCATACATCACATATGGTGGGTGACGGAAGGCGGCGGTCATGAGACGGTTCCTGACGCTGGGAGCAGCGGCGCTCCTGGCGGTGAGCGCGTGCTCGGTCGGATCGAACACCGGCGGTGGCGGCGACGCGGAGATCACCTTCCTGACGTTCGAAACCCCGAACCTCACGCCGGCCTACTGGGACGCCGCCATCAAGCGCGTCACGGACAAGAACCCGGGCGTCAAGGTCAAGAAGCTCGTCGCCCCGACCGCCGACGGGCGGACGTCGTACGCGAAGCAGCTCCTGCAGTCGGGCCAGTTCCCCGACGTGATGATCGCCGTCGACTCGGCCGGCTTCGCCGAGGCGGGCAACCTCTACGCGTGGACCCCCGAGGAGCTGAAGGACTTCCAGTTCCCGCAGGCCAACCCGGTCAACGGCAAGTACTACCAGCTGCCGGCGAACACCCAGACCATCCCGCCGGTCTACTACAACAAGAAGATGTTCGCCGACGCGGGCATCGCGGCGCCGCCGAAGACGTGGGACGAACTCGTCGCCGACGCCGGCAAGCTCAAGGACAAGGGGTACGCGCCGTTCACCATCGGCGGCGGCAAGGACGGCTTCCCGTCGTCGATGATCCTCTCCGGACTGGTCAGCACCGAGGTCTACGACTCGATGCCGGACTGGCTCACCCAGCGCCGTCAGGACAAGGTGAAGTTCGCCGATCCCGTGTTCCAACACGCGTTCGCGAAGCTCGCCGACCTCGCGGCGAAGGGGTACGTGGACAAGACCAGCGTGTCCCGCGACTACGCGGCGACCGAGCAGGCGTTCCTCGACGGCCAGGGCGCGATGTACCCGATGGGCAACTGGTTCGCCGCCAACGCCGACTCGAAGAAGCACGACTTCGAGGTCGGTGTCTTCGACTTCCCCACCGAGGACGGCAAACTCGTCGTCCCCGCCTACACCGGCGGTGGCATGATCGTCAACGCCAAGGCCGCGAACCTCGACGCCGCCCGGAAGTTCGCCCTCGGTTTCCAGCTCGACAAGGACCAGCTGGACGCCTCGGTGAAGGCCGACGGCCTGTTCCCGGCGATCAAGGGTTACACGCCGCCGCCCGGCGTCGGGGCGAGGTTCAAGGCCGGCTACGACCTCTACACCCAGGCCGTGCAGCAGAACGCCGTGGTGCACGCGTTCCGCTGGGAGACCGCCGACGACGGGCTGCTGCCCGGGATGAAGGACAAGGTCGACCAGGCCGCCCAGGACGTGATCACCGGCCGCAAGTCCGTGGCCGACGCGTGCGCGTTCCTGGACACCGAGTGGGCGAAGGCGGGCTGACGTCCTTGACCGCCGTCGCCGCTCCCCCCGCCCCGCCCCGCCCGGTTGCCCGCCGCCGCCGACGTCGGCCGGTCTTGCCGCGGCTGGCGCACTTCGCGTCGTTCGGCGCGCCGGGCGTGCTCGTGTACCTGTGTTTCGTGATGGCGCCGATCCTGATCAGCTTCGGCTACAGCCTGACGAACTACAACCCGTTCCACCCGCCGGTGAAGTTCGTCGGCTTCGACAACTACCGGCTGCTGTTCACCGACGCGCAGTTTCTCACCGCGCTGCGGGTGACCACGGTCCTGACGCTCATCGTGGTGGTCGTCCCCAACGTGCTGGGCCTCGGCGTGGCGCTGCTGCTGGACCGGAAGGGCTGGCTGTACAACGCTTTGCGGAGCGTGTTCTTCACGCCGGTGATCCTCAGCTCGGTGGTGGTGTCGATCGTCTGGTCCCGGCTGCTCGACGACCGGGGGCCGCTCAACAGCCTGCTGCGCGGCCTGGGTGTCGCGCACCCGCCGGGGTGGCTGTCCGATCCGGACGTGGCGCTGTACTCGGTCGCGTCGATCGTGTGCTGGCAGATGCTCGGGTTCTGCGTGGTGGTCTACCTGGCCGGGCTGCAGGGGGTACCACCGGAGCTGCTGGAGGCGGCGGAGATCGACGGCGCGGGGCCGTTGCGCCGGTTCCGCGCGGTGACGTGGCCGCTGCTGGCGCCGTCGCTGACGATCAACACGGTGGTGCTGCTGATCTCGGCGTTCAAGACCTACGACTACGTCAAGGTGATCACCAACGGCGGCCCGGGTTCCGGCGCCACGGCGACGATCGCGTTCGACGTCCTGCAGACGGGGTTCGACTCGAACCACGTCGGGTACGCGTCCGCGATGGCGGTGCTGATGCTGGTGATCGTGGCGCTGGTGACGACGGTGGTGCTGAACTTCCTCCGCCGCCGGGAGGTGGACCTGTGACCCGGTTGCCGCTGCGGCCGGCGGTCGCTTTGCTGGTCAGCGCGGTCTTCTTCGTGCCGTTGTATCTGGTGCTGGCCAACGTGTTCAAGCGGGGTGAGCTGATCGCGAAGGAGCCGGCGTCGCTGCCGCTGCCGCCGACGTTGGCGAACATCCACGCGGTGCTGACCCGGCCGGACGGGCTGTTCTGGGTCAGCTTGACCAACAGCGTCGTCGTGACGGTGCTGTCGATCCTGGTCCTGACGGTGTTGTCCGCGATGCTCGGTCACTACCTGGCGCGCTCGGGCAAGCGGTGGACGAAGGTGCTCACCTTGGTCCTGCTGGCCGGGTTGATGATTCCGCCGCAGGTCATCCTGATCCCGATCACCGACGTCCTGCGCGTGACGCATTTGATGGCCACCCTGCAGGGGCTGATCCTGTTCAACGTGGGGTACTACGTGCCGTTCGGGGTGTTCGTGTTCACGGGGTTCATCCGCGGCGTGCCGGTGGAGCTGGAGGAGGCGGCCCTGCTCGACGGCGCGAGCCGCATGCAGGTGTTCTGGCGGGTGGTGTTCCCCCTGCTCCGCCCGGCAACGGCATCGGTGTTGATCTTCTTGGGCGTGTGGATCTGGAACGACTTCATCGACCCGCTGATCATCTTGGGCCCCAGCCAGGGAACAACGATCACGACGGGCATCTACCGGTCGATCGGCCAGTACCAGGCGGATCTGGGGAGCGTGTTCGCGCTGATGTTCCTGGCGACGCTGCCGGTGTTGATCTTTTATCTGGCGCTGCAGAAGCAGTTCGTGAAGGGCTTGACCGGCGGGGCCACAAAGGGGTGAGGCGCTCTCCTGCGAGAGCAGTGCTCTCGCATCTGAGCACCGCCCTCTCGTTGCATGCGGCCAGTGCTCACATTCGAGAGCACTGCTCACTCGCGACTGCGGGAGGTGCTCAGATGCGAGAGCACTGCTCGCACCCGCAGAGCGCGGCGCTCACCCTCGAGAGCACCGCTCACCCTCGAAAGCGGGCAGCGCTCCCACTCGAGAGCACCGCTCTCACTCCAACGACGAGCAGTGCTCGCGTTCGAGAGCGCTGCTCACCCGCGACAGCCAGCACCGCTCACCATTGAGAGCGCTGCTCACAACGAACCTCAACCCAGTGCTCCAATCGAGAGCACTGCTCACCAGCGCCGAGGGCCGAGGGCCGAGGGCCGAGGGCCGAGGCGAGAGCCGCACCCACCGCAGATCACAGCTCGCTGACCTTCCCGCCCTCAACCACCAACCGGCGCGTCACCTGCACAGCATCGAGCATCCGCCGATCATGCGTGACCAGCAGCAGCGTCCCCGGATACTTGTCCAGCGCCGCCTCCAGCTGCTCGATCGCCGGCAGATCGAGATGGTTGGTCGGCTCGTCCAGCACCAGCAGGTTGACCCCGCGCGCCTGCAGCAAGGCGAGTGCCGCCCGCGTCCGCTCGCCCGGTGAGAGCGTTGCCGCCGAGCGCATGACGTGCGCGGCCTTCAGGCCGTACTTCGCCAGCAGCGTCCGCACCTCCGCGTCCGCCAGCTCCGGCACCTCGCGGGCGAACGCCGAAAAGAGCGGGACGTCACCCAGGAACAGCCGCCGCGCCTGGTCGACCTCGCCGACCACGACGCCCGGTCCCAGTGCGGCGGTCCCCGCGTCCAGAGCCACCCGGCCGAGCAGCGCCGCCAGCAAAGTCGACTTGCCCGACCCGTTCGCCCCGGTGATCGCGACCTTGTCCGCCCAGTCGATCTGCAGGTCGACCGGCCCGAGCGTGAACCCGCCCCGCCGGACCACCGCGCCACGTGAAGTCGCGACCACCGCCCCGGCCCGCGGGGCCGCGGCGATCTCCATCCGCAGCTCCCACTCCTTGCGCGGCTCCTCGACGACCTCCAGCCGCTCGATCATCCGGTCGGTCTGTCGCGCCTTCGACGCCTGCTTCTCCGTGGCCTCGGAGCGGAACTTGCGCGCCGCTTTGTCGTTGTCCGGCTGCTTCCGGCGGGCGTTCTTGACGCCCTTCTCCATCCACGCCCGCTGCATCCGCCCGCGCGCCTCGAGCGACGCCTTCGTGTCGGCGAACTCCTCGTACTCCTCGCGCGCGTGCCGCCGGGCGACTTCGCGCTCCTCGAGGTACGCCTCGTACCCGCCGCCGTAGACGTTCACCTGCTGCTGGGCCAGGTCCAGCTCGACGACGCGGTCGACGGTCCTGGCCAGGAACTCGCGGTCGTGGCTGACCAGCACGGTCGCCGCGCGCAGACCCGAGACGAATCGCTCCAACCGGGCCAGGCCGTCCAGGTCGAGGTCGTTCGTCGGCTCGTCGAGCAGGAAGACGTCGTAGCGGCTCAGAAGCAGCGAAGCGAGCCCCGCGCGCGCCGCCTGGCCGCCCGAGAGCGACGTCATCGGCTGGTCCAGGTCCACGGCCAAGCCGAGGTCGGCGGCCACTTCGGCGGCCCGGTCGTCGAGGTCGGCGCCGCCGAGGGCGAGCCACCGGTCGAGCGCCGTCGCGTACTGGTCGTCCGCGCCCGGCGAGCCTGCGGTGAGTGCCTCGGTCGCCTGATCGAGGTCGGCCTGGGCCGCCGAGACGCCGGTGCGCCGCGCCAGGAAGGCCCGCACCGACTCGCCTTCGCGCCGTTCCGGCTCCTGCGGCAGGTGCCCGACGGTCGCGGCCGGCGGGTTCAGCCGGACCTCGCCGCTGTCCGGCTTCGCGAGCCCGGCGAGGGTCCGCAGGAGGGTCGATTTGCCGGCGCCGTTGACCCCGACCAGGCCTACGACGTCCCCGGGCGCGACGACGAGATCGAGGCCGGAGAAGAGGGTGCGGTCACCGTGGCCGGCGGCCAGGTCCTTCGCGACGAGAGTTGCGCTCATGAGGTAACCGAGTCTACGACGCCGTCGTGAACTGTCAGATCAAGGTCAAAACCACCGGCTGTGTGTGTCCCGTGGCGCTTTGATCACTCAGTGTGGGTACCCTGTTCGGTTGTCAGTCCCGCAGCGCAGTGAGGTCGGTGAACAGCATGGGCGAGCCCGCTCCCCCGGTCACCCTCGGCCGCAGGCCGAAGCCGAGGGAAGGCCGGTCGTCCGCGCCACGGCCCACGGTGAGCCGGCGCCGCGAGGTCAGTCACGCCAGCGCGCGGTCGCTGCTGATGACCGTCCTCGGCGAGTACGCGCTGCCCCGGGACAAGCCGGTCTGGACGTCGATGCTGGTCGAGGTGCTGGGCATCCTCGACATCGAGGAGAAGTCCGCGCGGCAGGCGCTGGCCCGCTCCGCCGCCGAGGGCTGGGTGGTCTCCGAGCGCGTCGGGCGCCGCGTGCGCTGGTCGCTGACCCCGCCGGGGCGCCGCCTGCTGACCGAGGGCGCCGACCGGATCTACGCGTTCGGCCGCGAGGAACGCCACTGGAACGGGCAGTGGCTGATGCTGATCGTCTCCGTGCCGGAGGCCAAGCGCGACCTCCGGCACCGGCTGCGCACCCGCCTGACCTGGGCGGGCTTCGGCTCGCCGGTCGCCGGCGTGTGGGTCAGCCCGGACCTGTCCCGGCAGCGCGAGGCCCAGCAGATCGTCAACGACCTGGGCCTGGAGGCGCAGGCGATGTCGTTCACGGCCGCGTACGGAGAGGTCGGTGAACAGGAGTCCATGGTCGCCCGGTCGTGGGACCTGAGTGAGCTGAAGGACCGCTACGAGGACTTCATCGACCGCTTCACCGGCCTGCACCCGACCGGCGGCCGCGCGGTGCTGCGCGCGCAGACCGAGCTGGTCCACGAGTGGCGGCGGTTCCCGTTCCTCGACCCGCAGCTGCCCGCCGAGCTGCTCCCGGCGAAGTGGAGCGGGACGAAGGCGGCGGAACTGTTCCATCACAAACACGTCGACTGGCGTCCCGAGGCCCAGCAGTATTGGGACGACATCGTCGAAGCCGAAGAAGCAGGGTGAGCAATGACTGAGCAGGTCCGCCTCGATCGTGACGGCGGGCTCGCCGTCCTGACCGTCGATGCTCCGCCGTTGAACCTCTACACGGCTTCGCTGCAGTCCTCGCTCGCCTCGGCGATCGGCGAGCTGGAGGCCGAACCCGCGCGGGCGCTGCTGATCCGCGCCGAAGGCAAGATCGTCAGCGGCGGTGTCGACGTCTCGCTGTTCGACGCCCAGGGCTCGCCCGCCGAGGCGAAGGTGCTCTTCGACGAGATGCTCGCGGTGCCGGACCGGATCGCGGCGCTGCCGTTCCCGACGGTGTTCGCCGCCCACGGCCTGTGCTTGACCTGGGCGTTCGAGGTGGCCGTGGCCTGCGATGTCATCCTCGCCGCCGAACGCGCGAAGTTCGGCCTGGTCGAGAAGGTCGTGGGCCTGACGCCGACGATGGGCGGCACCCAGCGGCTCGCCGCGCGGGCCGGCGTGGGGCGCGCCAAGGAGTTCGTGATGACCGGCGACACCTACGACGCCGCGACCCTGGAACGCTGGAACGTCGTCAACCGCGTCCTGCCGAGCGAGGGTTTCGACGACGCGGCGCGGTCGTTCGCCCGCCGGCTGGCCGAGGGACCGACCCGCGCCCACGCGGCGACCAAACGCGTCCTCGACCACTTCTCGGCCGGCGGCGCCCCCGAGGCGAACGCGCACATCACGACGATCGCGGCCGAGCTCTTCGAGACCGAGGACCTCCGCAACGCGGTGAAGTCGTTCCTCGCCGACGGACCGGGGAAAGCGACCTTCTCGGGGCGTTAACCGTCCGTTCGGACACCGGTTGCCGCCGTTCAGACCTGCGCGGTTCTCCCCGCACCGGGTTACGTTCGATGTGGTCTAGACCACATCGTCCCCGCCTCGTGCCGCTTGGAGAACCGCCATGAGACGCACTCCCGCACGACTACGCTCCGCACTCGCCGCCTTGCTCATCGCACTCGGCGGCACCGCGGCGCTCGCGCCACCCGCCGCCGCAGCCGGTTCGCTGACCGCCACCCTGGCGATGAACGGCACCACCGGCACCTACACCGTCGCCAACACCGGAACCGCGTCGGTGAGCAACTGGGCGATCACCTTCACGCTGCCCGCCGGCGTCACCGCCTCGACCGGCGAAAACGGCACGGTGACGCAGAACGGCACCCAGGTCACGCTGACCCCCGCCTACTACATCGCGACGCTGGCGCCGGGCCGGAACACCTACCCGTACAGCCCGACTTTCCGGCTCAGCGCCGCCGCGACGCCGACGCAGTGCCGCGTCGACAACGCCAACTGCGACGGTTCACCGGACACCCCGCCGGGCGCGCCGGCGAACCTGCGCCTGGTCGCGAAGACGACCAAGACGGCCGCGCTGGCGTGGAACGCGTCGGCCCCCGGGTCGCTTCCGGTGACCGGGTACGACGTCTACCAGGGAGTTTCCCTGGCCGCGTCGGTGACCGGGACGAGCGCCACGGTGTCCGGGCTCGCTCCGGGCACGGCCTATTCGTTCACCGTGAAGGCGAAGGACGCCAAGGGGAACACCTCCCCGGCGAGCACTTCTTTGGCCGTGACGACGAACAACCCGTCCGATGACACGCAGCCGCCGTCCGCACCGAGCGGGCTGCGCTCGACGGCCGCCGATGCGGGCAGCGTCTCCCTGGCCTGGACGGCGTCGACCGACAACACCGGCGTGGTCGGCTATGACGTCTACCGTGGGTCCAGTTTGGCCACGACGGTGACCACGACCTCGGCGGTGGTGACCGGTTTGGCACCGTCCACTTCGTACACCTTCACGGTGCGCGCCCGTGACGGCTACGACAACGTGTCGGCGCCGAGCGCCGCGGTGACCGCCAGGACCGGCGACATCGTCTCGGGTTACGCGAAGGTCGGGTACTTCGTGCAGTGGGGCATCTACGGGCGCCAGTACTTCGTGAAGAACCTCGAGACTTCGGGTGCGGCGGCGAAGCTGACGCATCTGCTGTACGCGTTCGAGAACATCGATCCGGTGAACCTGACCTGCCTGTCCGGGGTCACCAAGGGCACCACGGCCAACCCCCAGGATCCTAGCCAGGGGGACGGCGCGGGTGACGCCGAGGCCGATTACTCGCGGCCGTTCGCGGCGGCGCAGTCGGTCGACGGCGTGGCCGACACCGGCTGGGAGCCGCTGCGCGGCAACTTCAACCAGCTCAAGAAGCTCAAGGCGAAGCACCCGAACCTGAAGGTGCTGGTTTCCCTCGGCGGCTGGACGTATTCGAAGTACTTCTCCGACGTCGCGGCCACCGACGCGTCGCGCAAGAAGTTCGTCTCGTCCTGTGTGGACACCTGGCTCAAGGGCAACATCGCGCCGTACGGCGGCGCGGGCGGGCCGGGCACCGCGGCCGGCATCTTCGACGGGATCGACCTCGACTGGGAGTGGCCCGGCAGCGCCGACGGCCACCCGGGCAACCACTGGAGCCCGAACGACAAGGCCAATCTGACCGCGCTGATGGCGGAGTTCCGCACGCAGCTGGACGCCTACGGCGCAACCACCGGCAAGCGGTACCAGCTGCACGCGTTCACCCCGGCCGATCCGGCGAAGGTCGCTTCGGGCTGGGACGTCTTCAAGATCTTCACCTACCTGGACGTCGCGAACGTGCAGGGCTACGACTTCCACGGGTCGGGCAGCGACAATTCGTGGGAGCCGGACCGCACCGGCCACCAGGGCAACCTGTACGCCGACGCGGACGACCCGTACAACTTCCACTTCAGTGCGGAAAGCGCGATCAACGCGTACACGAGCGCGGGCGTCGACCCACGGCGGCTGACCCTCGGCCTGGCGTTCTACGGCCGCGGCTGGCAGGGCGTCGCCGACGGTGGAAAGAGCGGCGAGTGGCAGTCGGCAACCGGCGCGGCGCCGGGCCAGTTCGCCGAGGAAGCGGGCACCCGCGGCTACGCGAACCTGGTGGCGGCCGTACCGGCCTGCACGGTCCACCACGACACGGCAGCGGTGGCAACCTCGTGCTACACGGGCAACGGCGGCCAGTGGTGGACGTTCGACGACGCCTGGTCGATCGGGCTGAAGACCACGTGGCTCAAGTCGCGCGGCTTGCTCGGCGTGATGGCATGGGAGATGTCGGGCGACACCGGCGCGCTGATGAACGCGGTGACCGCCGGGCTCGGCTGAGGTGTTCGTTCAGCCCGCTGAACGCCCCTGTTCGGCGGGCTGAACACCTTCCTTGGGCTCAACACCCGATAGGCATCGCAATGACAGACCCGGACCCACACAGCCGACGCGGCTTGATCGCGGGTTACGGTCCTGTCCGCGTGTTTCCGCAGGTCAGAAGGACCGCGGACCCTGGTTGCAGGGCCCTTCGGAGAGCGCGCTAGAGTACTTCTCACGCACTCAGCGAGTGCGGGTCCGGGCTGTGGCGCAGTTTGGTAGCGCACTTGACTGGGGGTCAAGGGGTCGCAGGTTCGAATCCTGTCAGCCCGACGGACACATGAAGCCGCTTGATTTGGGCGAAGGCCCAGGTCAAGCGGCTCTTTTGTGCTCCGCTCTCGATCTTGTAGTTGATCATGACCAGGCCTCCTTGGGGACCACCGTCAAGTTTGAGTGTGTGCAGCGCACTTGACTGCGACAAAACAGCGCCAGGCAGCCGTACGCCGACGAGTGAACCTCACCGATGACCTGGCACCAGAAGCCGTGTGCCACCCGCGGGCGTGGGTGGCACCGAGCACGGTATTCGAGCGCTTCGAACGTCAGCGGCGGACACGGTCAACAGGCCGCCGAACGGCACAGTGCTCCAGCGTGAATTCCGACGTTCGACAGCGGGCCGGAAGATCGCGACGACGGCAGGATTCGTGCTGACGTCGCTGCCAATCGGACATGGGTCCGGCAGAGAAGAATGCACATAATGAACGCTCCGCCTTGAACAAGGCGGAGCGTGTCAGCGGCCAGTCGGAATTCCCCGCTGGCGGCCAGTTGCACGGTCAGCGATCGCAGCAGGTTCGTCGGCCGGCGCGGCGCGGTGGCACGGGGATCCGTCGGTTGCCAGGTCGTGGGACCACCGTGTTGCCGGCGATAGGACCACCTTGCGGCTCGGCGTTGTTGTAAGAACACGTTCTCGATGACGGTGCCTGCGCGTCGGTCTCCTCCTGCCGCGAATGCCCTCTTCTGCCGATGATCGGGCACTCCAAGTGCTAGGCGTTCACCTCGGCTGGAGCGCTCTTGGTCTTGCGGAACCGCCCGATGATCGCCGGCAGGAGCAGAAGCAGAAGCATGTAGTACCCCGCGTGCGGCACCAGCGCGGCCACCACAAACGCGGCCGCCAGCAAGGCCGTGTTGACGGACGTGTCGAACAGCGGCGCTCGCGCCAGTTCGCTGTCTTCGTCGCGCAGGGTCGGGTCGCGCCGGATGACCAGCACCATCGCCAGCTGGAACAGGGAGGCGGCCAGGATCGTGCCGATGTAGAGCGAGGAGGTGAACCGGTCATTGCCGTACAAGCCCGCCACCTCGGTCGGGAACGGCAGCACCACGATCGTCAGCACCCAGCCGAAGTTCGCCACCATCAACGGCCTGCTGTACGCCCTCACCTGCTCGAACACGCGGTGATGCACGACCCACAGCCGAGCGATCACCGCGAAGCTGAGCAGGAAGCTGTAGATCTTCCACTGGTTCTCGCTGATCAGCTCGGCTGAATCGAGGTGCTGCGCAACGGCGTCCGGCACGGCCTCGACCAGCGGCAGGACCAACAGGGTGATTGCGATCGCGACGACGGCGTCGGTGAAGAACACCAGCCGTTCGGGGGATCTGTTCTGGGACATTCCAGGATCGTAGGCGGTTCAGCCATCCAGGCGACGCCGTCGTGAGACCACCACGCTCGACGTGACAGCGACGGACCCGCCGCGTTCAGCGAGGGGAGAACCCAGGGAAGCGGTCACGGGACCGTCGCGGTTCATCCGCACATGCCGCGTGGCGCGTTCGCTGGGGAAGTGCGCTCACCGTCCTGTACAGATGTCGGAGCCGGCCTCCACCCGGGCGTCGGCGGCGTCACGTCCCGCGGGCCTGGCAAACAAGCGACCGCTGGGCCTGCCGTGGGACACGCCGCAGGCAGCACCCGCACCGCGTCCGGCCCAGAGCCACCCTCGGGTCGTGCCCCCTCGGCTCCGGCGGCCGGGACACAGCAAACGGCTCCGCGGCCAGCGGCCCTTGGACGGCAGGGTCGAGCTTTCAGGCCGACCGGCTCGACGGGCACCGCGGCGGCCAAGCCGACTCCTGGTGCGAACCCGTCGGCGCAGCAGCCGCAGAGCCCGGCGAAGCCGCAGCGGGCTACCGCCCCGACCTTGTCGCACGCGGACATCTCCGGGTCGCAGCAAAAGCCGGACGAGCCGAAAGACTGACCGCCCACCAAGTGACGAGCACGGGCAGCACACCCGCGTCCCCGACTTCATCGCCTCGTACCCGTGCCAGACCTTCTCCCCCGCCGGGAAGGGCGCCGGGCGGAAGGCCCTCGACTTCGACCTCATCGGCATCAAGAGCCTCGAAGGCTGCCAGGTCGTCGACACGTCCGCCTTCACCGACGAGGGGACCACCCTTGTCCTCGAGCCGCTCCGGTGGCTCCTCGCGCTCGTCGACCTCGGCGCCCCGGCGGAGTGGGTCGCGTTCGAGCAGGTCCCACCGTGCTCCCGGTCTGGGAGGCGAACCGGTCGTATCCGGTGCAGGAGGTCAGCTCGGCGGCGTAGCGCCAGGTCTGCGGAAACGTTCGGCTGGCAGGGGTGGTGAACCGGCGTAGCAGCTCCTCGCGGCCGAGGACCCATTCGTGGTCCGGGTGTTTCCGCCACTGCAGGACCAGCGACTGCTCCAGGGCGTAGGCGCTGGCGTAGAGGGACAGGGCATCGAGGGCAGGGCCGTCAGGTGCGGGGGTTCGAGGACGTGGCTCGGACCGGAGCCGACGCGATCACGAGGAGCCGACGATGGGCTCGTCGACCAGCGGGATGCCGCCGCGGAGGCGCTCGAGGATTTCCAGGGTGGTGTCGACGTAGCTTCGGTGGGGCTCGCGCGCGACGAGGGTCTGCGCGGCGAAGCGGGCACCGGTCAGCGCTCCGGCGAGGGTCACGACCTCGATGTCCTCGGGGGTGCGGCCGAGCGCGGCGGCCACGAGGCGCGCGGTCTGCTCGACGTCCCACGCGCCGCGGGCCCGCAGTGCCGCGGCGATCTCGGGCACGGTGCGCGCGAGCCGCATCCGCAGCTCCTCGTGGGCCCGCTTCTGCTCGCCGAGCTCGGCGAAGGTGGCGCGGATCGCCTCGATCAACGCGACCAGCAGCGGGGTGCCCACCGGGACCGAAGCGAGGGCCTCCTCGAACAGCGGGTCGACGTCGTCGAACAGGACGACGTCCTCCTTGGTGGCGAAGTAGCGGAAGAACGTGCTGCGGGCGACCTCTGCGGCGCCGGCGATGTCTTCGACGGTCGTTGCCTCGTAGCCGCGCTCGGCGAACAGGCGCAAGGCGTGGCGCTGCAACTCGGCGCGGGTGCGCGCCTTCTTGCGTTCGCGCAAGGATTCCACCGACGGAGTGTGACACACCCTCCCGATATCGGACGGGGTCTTCTTTGCGACTAAGTCCCATTTTCCTGGTAGCGTGGCGGTCATGGAGATGGACACAGATGTCACGGTCGTGGGGGCCGGCCCGACGGGCTTGGTCGTGGCGGGCGAGCTGGCCCGGCGAGGCCATCGGGTAACGGTGCTGGACAGCGCGGCGGCGCCGTTCCCGGGTCCGCGTGGCAACGGCATCCAGCCGCGGACCTTGGAGGTGCTCGACCCCCTCGGGGTCACCGACCGTCTCGTGGCATTGGGGACGTTCAGGCTGCCGTTCCGCCAGTACGCGCTCGACGGCACGACGCGGGAGCGAGACCGGCATCCCGGGCTCGAGCCGACGCCCGGCCAGCCGTTCGCCCGGCCGCTGATCATCCCGCAATGGCGGACAACGCAGGTGCTGCGTGAACAGCTCGCCGAGTTCGGTGTCACGGTCGAGCAGAACGCTCGCGTGGTTGCCGTGGAACAGGACCAGGACGGGACCACCGCCATCCTCGACGACCGGCGGCGCCTGCGCTCGCGCTACCTCGTCGGCGCCGACGGTGGATCGAGCACAGTCCGGAAGGCGCTCGGCGTCGGCTTCCTCGGCGAGACCCACGACGCGGTCCGGATGCTGCTGGCCGAGGTCGAGCTGGACGGGCTCGACCGCGACCATTGGCACACTTTCGACCTCGTCGGCGCCGGGTTTCTCTCCCTGTGCCCGATGCCGGCGAGCCCGACCTGGGCGCTGGGGCTGCGCTCGCCCGACCCGGACGTCCGGGCCGACGAGGCGACGCTGCACACCGTGGTCGACGGCATCCGCCCGCGGGTGCGCCTGCGCCGGATCGGCTGGTCCTCGATCTGGCGGCTCAACGTGCGGATGGTGGACCGCTTCCGCGTCGATCGGGTGTTCCTGGCCGGCGACGCCGCACACGTGCACTCACCGGCCGGCGGCCAAGGCCTCAACACCGGCATCCAGGACGCCGTCAACCTGGGCTGGAAGCTCGCCGCGGTGCTCGACGGCGCCGAGGACGCCCTGCTGGACACCTACGAGGCTGAGCGCAAACCGGTGGCCGCGGCGGTTCTCGGGCTCTCCAGCGAACTCTCCCGCCACGTGCTCAGCACCGGTGCCGGCGGCTACGCCGATCGCCCGGCGGCCCTGGCCCGCCAAGGGCTACAGCTCGACATCAGCTACCGCACCGATCCCGACGCGTCCGGCCTGCAACCGGGCGATCGCGCTCCGGACGCCCCACTCGGCGACACCACACTGTTTCTGCTGCGTCGACAAGCCAGCTGGACGGTCCTGGCCTTCGACGGGCCCATGGAACCAGTCGACGGTGCCCAGGTTCTCGACGCTGACGCTCTCGACGTCGACGGCTACTTACGTCGGACGTACGAGCCCGTTCCCGGCGAGCGCATCCTGATCCGTCCAGACGGTCACCTGGGGTGGCGCGGCACCGGCGCAGTGCCGACGACCGGCACAACGGGCGCCCTCGGGTACACCACACAATTGTCGGGCGGTTCAGGCGTACCGCGCAGGTAGATACAGACCACAACGAACGACCCGAAACGACCGCGCTGTCTCCGCATCGCACTCATCTGCCGCGATGGGGACGTTAATCAGCGTAGGTTTGAGGGCCACGCGTCACAGACGTTCTGCGGCAGCACCGAGGGACACCATGATCACGGTACCCGCTCCGGTGACCGGGAGGTCGGCCAGCACGTGGGCCAGCCGGGGACCGTCGTAGCCGGCGTCAGCGACCAGCAGCATGTCCGGGTCTCCCAGCCGCCAATGCCCCGCCGCGACCAGCCGACCCACGACATCACGGATCTGCCGGGCAGTCACGTTCGCGGCGTTGTCGCCGGGGGTGAGCCGGACCGCGTCCAGCGGCGCGGTCCACGAACTCCGTCCGGACTCGAGCGCGACGACGACGGAGTAGGGCCAGCCCGGCACCATCATGTGCTGGTCTTTGCCGCGGCCGTAGGTGTGACACAGGATCCGCTGCCGGCTGGTGTGTGCCTCCGGCCGTAGCCAGCAGGTCACGTCGACCGCCAGCACCAGCCGCCCGTCCGCGGCCCGCGGCAGCGAGACCCCGCTCAGCGCGGTGCGTAGCCGATCGACGTCGACACGCCCGCGTGCCAGCGCGGCGTAGCCGCTGCCGTGGCCGCGACGGTGCTCACCGGCCAGCGACAACTCCGCGACCGAGCGCACCGGCCCATCAGCACACAACACCGCCTCGGCCAGCTCGAACAACGCATCCGCCCGCCGGTTCAGACACTCATAGACCTGCTGCCGGAACCTCGACAGCTCCCCATTGGCACGCCTGTCACCGGCGTCAGGCACACTGATCACCGCAGCCCTTGATCGATCTTCCAACTGTCGCAAGAAGGAATGATCGACCAAGGGCTGCACTCATGATCGACAGGGGCAGGCAAGCCCCACCCGAACGTTAAAACTCAAGCTAGTAGATTGTCGCGGCTAACTCTTGGGGTACAGGTGGCGGAGTTTGGCGCGTGCGTCGTCGGTGAACTGGCCTTCGATCCGAACATCCGGCCGGCGATCTGTCCGACCAACGGGATCGAGAGCGTCCACGTCAGCATCTGCCGCGCGGTCAAGATCGCCTTCGAGACCGCCTTTCCTGCACCCGCGAGTAGTCCCTCTTCAACCCGAGTCACACCGTTCATTCGCCAGCTGATGATCCTGCGCGACTATCGGCTCGCCACGAGCACGCTCGCCGACACCGTTGGCTCGATCGGCGAGCGTGCGAGAAAGCGCATCGCGCGACATGCGTCACGCCGGCTGGACGCCCGAACCTCGACACATCTGTTGGGCTCGAGGTCACGTATACTGGTAAAATCCGTTCCCGTTCTTGCGACCCAACAGGCCTTGATTCAGCATCCGGGACAGCAATGGTGGCGGTGCGTACAGCGGTTCCTCGAACTCTTCGTACAACGCTCGTGCCACAGTCGCGACGATGTCGAGGCCGATCAGATCAGCCAGCTTGAGCGGTCCGATCGGATGGGAGCATCCGTGGACCATGCCCTGGTCGATGACCTCGGGAGTGGCGATGTCCGCCTCCACCATCCGTATCGCGGCGAGCAAGTACGGAATGAGAAGCATGTTCACTATGAACCCCACCCGGTCAGGCGACCGGATTACTCGTTTCCCCAGCGTTTCCACAATGAACGATTCGGCTCGGGAGCAGACTCGCTCATCGGTCAGATCCGAGGCCACCAGCTCGACGAGCGGGAGTGCCGGGACCGGAGTGAAGAAGTGCAGGCCGAGGACCCGGTCGGGTCGATCGGTCGCCTGGGCCAGCCGAGCGATCGGAATGGACGAGGTTGTCGAAGCGAGCACGGCCATGGGATCGATGACGATCTTCTCCAGCTTCGCGAAGACGTCGAGCTTGACGGGCTCCTGTTCCGCGACGGCTTCGAAGACGAGCTGCCTGTCCGCCAGCGCCGCGAAATCCGTAGCCATGTGCACCCGGGACATGACGGCGTGCTGTTCCTCGCTCGTCAATTTGCCTCGTCGTACGCTGCGGTCGAGCGAATCGAGCAGGCGCTGTCTCCCCGCCGCCGCCGAAGACTCGGACCTGACGGCTACCGTCACGTCCAGCCCGGCCCGGGCACACACCTCGGCGATGCCGGATCCGACGAGTCCGCAGCCGACCACACCAACCCGGACGATCTCACTCATCAGGCCTCCTTTTCCGTACCGGCCGCCCACCGGAGCAGGCACGATCCGATCGCCATTCCCGCCCCGAAAGCGGTGAGCAAAACCAGGTCACCGTCGTTCAGGGCCCCCGACTCGTTGGCGTCGTCGAGCGTGACCGGAACCGAAGCGCTGCCCACGTTGGCGTACTTGCCGAGGGTGAGGTGGACTCGTGACTGCGGTACGTCGAGCCGTTCGGCGAGCTTGCCGAGCAGGATGCCGTTCGGCTGGTGCGGCACGAAGTGGTCCACCTGGTCCATGTCGAACCCGGCCCGGGCCACCAAGCGACGCAGGGCGGGTGGCACCTGCTCCAGCACGAAATCGCGGACACGGTGACCTTCCATCCGGACGTAGTGCCCGCCCGCCGCCACGGTCTCGGCTGATGACGGCAGCCTGCTGCCGCCGGCCTCGATCCTGATCAGGTTGTGCTCATCCCCCCGGCTGGCCAGGTCCATCTCGAGGATGCCGTACCCGGGCGGTACCGGGCCGAGGACCACCGCTCCGGCGCCGTCGCCGAACAGGATCGAAGAACGGAAGTCGTCGTAGTCCAGGCTTCTCGAGTAGAGATCGGCGGCCACCACCAACGCGTAGCCGTCCGGGCACGTCGCGAGCAGGCCTCGGGCCAGGGCGACACCGTAGACGAAGCCGCTGCAGACCACGTTGATGTCCATGCAGGCCGCGCGGCGCGTCCCGATCGCGTCTTGCACCACGTACGCGGTCGGGGGTAAGGGGAAGTCGCCGGTCGACGTGGACACGATGAGGTAGGCGATGTCGTCGGCCGCGATCCCGCTGCGCTCGAGTGCCGACTTCGCCGCCAGGGCGGCCAGGTCCGAGGTGGCCTGATCGGGTGCCGCATACCGGCGCGTTTTGATCAGTGTCCTTTGCTCGATCCATTCCGGTGTGACGCTCACCTTCTTCGCCAGGTCGGCGTTGGTGACCTCGTCGTCCGGGAGGTAGGAACCGGTCGCGAGGATTCCGGTGCTGATTCCGGCCATGGGGAAACCTTTCTTCAGATCCACTCGTGCCGATCAGCTGGGGACGTGTGCGGCCTGCCGTGCTTCGCCGACGCCGAGATGTTCGGACACGGCCCGTCGCCAATGGGTGAGCCGGCTTTCGCCGATGGTGGCGCGGAGACCGGGATCGGTCACCCCCAGGCCTGGCGCGGGAGCCATACAGAGCATGCCGATCTTCCCCACGTGTCCGTTGGTCTGCACCAGGCGGGCAGCTTCACCGACGCGGTCGAGCGGGTACGCCTCGGACAGCACGGGAACGAGCCGGCCCAGCTGCACGAGCCTGTTGCATTCCCATTGTTCCTGCAGGTTGGCGATGTGGCTGCCGACGATCCGCTTGAGGTTCATCCACAGGTACCGGTTGTCGTACTCGTGCTGGTAGCCGGTGCTGGACCCGCAGGTGACCACCATTCCGCCACGCCGGACCACGAAGACGGAGGTGCCGAACGTCGCCCGCCCCACGTAGTCGAACGCGACATGGGGATCTTCGCCGAGCTCGCCTCGGATCACGGCACCCAGGCGCTTGCCGAGCTCGATCTGCCCCGCGCCCGGCTGGTCTTCGCCGATCCCCAGGTCATTTCGGTTGATCACCAAGTCGCAGCCGAAATCCTTGAGGAGACGGGCTTTTTCGGAAGAACCGACGACGCCCACCGCGATTCCGCCGCCGTTGCGCACGAGTTGCACGGCAAACGCTCCGAGGCCGCCTGTCGCTCCCCAGATCAGGGCGATGTCCCCCTGTTTGATCCGTGCGCCGTGGCCACTCACCAGCATCCGGTACGCGGTCCCCGCGCACAGCGTGGTGGAGGCGGCCTCCTCCCAGCTCAAGTGGCCGGGCTTGGGCAGCAGCTGACTGGCCCGGACCACGGCGTAGTGTGCCAAACCACCGAAGTTCGTCTCGTACCCCCAGGCCCGCTGGCCGACGCCGAGCATGCCGTCGGCGTGGGTGCTGGGTTCCTGGTCGTCCACGTAGGCGGGATTGACGACCACGTGGTCGCCGACCTGCCAACGCCGTACGCCCGGGCCCACGCGCACGACGACTCCCGCGGCGTCGGAACCGATCACGTGGGTGGGCAGGTCGTGCCGGGCCGCGTAGCCGCCCTGCCGGCCCAGCCGCCGGAGAAGGGAAAACGTCGACACAGGTTCGAACATGGCCGACCAGATCGTGTTGTAGTTGATCGAGCTCGCGAGGACGGCGATCAGTGCTTCGTCCGGCGCCAGCGGGGGCATGGGGACGAGACCGACGCGCAGCGAGTCGCGCACGTCCTTGTCCTGGCGATCGCCGAACATCCCGGCGTCTTCGGCACGCAGGTGCACGGCTCGGTACTGATCCGGCACCTTCTCTTCGAGGAGTTCCGCCCGAGAAGCGCCTGCGAGTACGGCTTCTGCCAACGTGTCCATTGCTCTCCCTTCACGATGCGATCCGGCTCGGCTGTCCGCGTGTGGCCGCCGGACTGCTCGCCTGAAGTGGGGTGAATCGGTGGGGTGACCGAGCCTCAACGACGATCCGCGCCCGACCTGCCACCCAGCGGTCGGCCATGGATCGGCGCTGGCGGTGATATCGCGGGACAGGGGTGAGGAACAGGCGGGTGTCCGGGCTGGAGGGTCCATATCGGCTCGTCGCCGGGCGGGGCGCACAACCGCTGGACGAGAGCGTCGGCCACTTCGGCGGGCGCCAACAGTGGAATTCCCTTCTGCTCGAGGTGACTGCGGAAGTCACCGAGCAGAGGCTTGTCGACGAACGAAGGACACAGCGCGGCGAGGTATATGTTGCTCCGAGCCAGACGCTGGCTGGTCGCCCGGACGAGTCCGTTCACCGCGGCTTTCGTCATGCTGTAGAGGGGGAACTGTCCGTATCCGGTCACGCCGGCCAGCGAGGACGAGACGGTGATCGCGCCGCCGCCGGCGCGGCGCAGAGCCGGCACGGAAGCCTCCAGCGAGAAGACCACGCTGTCCACGTTGGCCGCCACGACGCGGCGGTAGGCGGATAGCTCGAACTCGGCGATGTCCCGGCAGTCGCCGCGCGTTCCCACGCCCAGGTGAACGAGGTCGAGGCGGCCGAATCGGTGCTCCGCCGCCGCCACGGCCGACCGGCAGGCCCCGGCGTCGGTCAGATCGGCGACGAACGGCAGGGCCCCTGTCTGGTTCGCGAGGTGTTCGAGGCGATCTCGGTCGCGGCCGCACACGAGGAGGTTCACGCCTGCCGCACTCAGCCGGTGGACCACGGCCGTGCCGATCGCACCGGCAGCGCCGGTGACGAGGGCAGTCTTTCCGGCCAGCCGGTCCGGCGCGCCGATACGTCCCGCGGGGGTGGTCAACGGTAAAGTCCTTCCGGGTCCAGGGAGGCCAGGATCGCCCGTTCCTCGCCAGTGGGGGCTGCTTCGGCTTGCACCGGCCGAGTGGGCGGGGACCACCGGGTGTGGGCGAGGGTCAACTCGCGGGGCTCCACACCGCTGTCCGCGTCATCGCAGGAAGGAAGCCAGGTGGCGAGCGTGAAGGGGTCCTTCCGGGTGACGCGGGTGAAGGACCCGAACTGGCTGAAGACCGCTTGCACACGTCCTCCTGGAGTGGTGATGTGGGCCACTGCCGGCACGTAGCGCTTCCGCGAGGCCTTGGCCACCACGACGATGTCGGATTTCGTCCCCACGTCGTTGGCACCACCCGGGCCGGTGAGCCAGCGCCCGTCCGGGAGGAATGCCGTGTTGACCGAGCCGGTGGAATCGATTTCGACCGCCCCGACGACACCGAGCGACCTCTCGGAGCACCCGACGACGCCGCCGAGGATCTGTTCGATACCCGCGGTCATCGTGCTTCGGTCGGCGTGGCGTTGACTGAACAGGAAAGGGTCACCGGAGTCGGGAGTTGTCCCGTAGAAACCGAGCTCGGCCAACAGGGCGGTGCGGATGCCCTGGCGTGCCAGGAGTTCGCCGGCCGTCCATGCCGCCATGTGGGCCGAACCGACCCCGGCCAGGATCGTGTCGTACCCGCGTTCGCGCACGAGCTTCACGATGCCGCGCGCGGCGAGGATGATCAGGTTTTCCTGTTCCGTGCACGGGTTCTCTTCGGGCGTGGCCGGCGGCCCGGCTGCCGGCGGGCGCGCTGAGCCGCCTGCCAAGGCATGCAACCGGTCCTGGCCCAGGAGACGGAGGTAGCCGAGGTGCCCGTCCGGATTCCGGACCCAGCGGTGGTACCAGGCCTGAGCGGTCTCCGGCGAAGCGCAAGCCGTGCTGATTTCGGCGAGAAACGAGTAGTCGTCGAGGTAGAAGTCGGGTAGCCCGGCGAGCCGAAGGCACCGCAGGGATTGGGGATGCCCTCCCCAGGGTGCTTCGCACAGGCCGATGACCTTGACGCCCGGAACCTTCACGTGCTCCGGCATCGCCGCGATGACACTGTCGGGGACTATGCGTTCGACGGTGGCTATGACTCCTTGGGAAGCCGCGTACGCGGCATGGGGACCTTCGCCGTACGGAGGGCAGAGGACGATGTTGCCGTGCCGGTCGGCCAGGACGCCGTGCAGAAAGGTGACGTCGGGCTTGAGCGCGGGGACGAGCAGCGCGGGCGGGGTGCCGGGCAGCCGGGTGAGTTCCGGCGGCGACTCTCCCGTCGCGAAGGGGAGCTGGCTGCCCACGAGTGAGGTCGTCACGGCATACGGCAGCCTGCTGGCCGCAGCCGCCAACCGCTGGGTGTGGCTGAGCAACGACCAGACCTCAGCGTGGAAGGGGATGCCCTCCTTCAGCCGGGAATAGAGCCGGCAGGGCCGGGGCAACGGATAGGTGTCCCCCAGGAAGCACGTGGTGACGTGCTTGACGGCTCCGGAAAGCGCCAAGGCGTGCGCGCTGGAGTGCACGGAGGCCACGCTCACCGTGAGGCTGCGCCGGTCGGCGAACACCCGGCACATGGCGTAGAGGAGCGCGTTGGGGCGCCCGGTGGTCGTGGTGAGGTGCACGCGCATGCCGTCCCGGACGAAGCGGCGGACGAGATCGTCAGGAGTGTGCATCACTACCGGGCCCATGCGTCCTCCTTGCCCTTCACGCGGGTGCTGCGGCATCGACAGCGCCCAGGGCCACGGCGGACATCTGACTGCCCAGCGCGAAGCACATGGACATCGCGAGATCGATCGACGCCGATCGCGATCCTTCGACCACGTGGTCCAGATCGCACGCCGGATCGGGAAGGTCGCAGTTGATCGTCGGCGCCAAGCGCTGGTGGCGCAGCATCAGCGCCGTGGCGGCCAGGTTCACCAGGCTGGAAGCGCCCATCAGATGGCCGAAGATCGGCTTCACCGATCCCAGTGGCGGCCACTGAGACCGTGGTAGCTCCTGGCACAACCGCATCACCGCACGACTTTCGGCGAGATCGTTGAGGCGCGTGGCCGTGCCGTGCCCGCAGACGTAGCCGACCTCTTCCGGCCGCCTTCCGACACTTCCCAGGAGGCTGCCCAGCAGGTCGGCGGCCGCCTTCCCCGAGCTGTCCATGGAGGTGGGATGCGCTGCTTCGCTTTGATTCCGGACGTCCAGAACGGTGGCGTATCCGTCAGCGCCCCGCCGGCGCACCTCGGTGGCCCGTTCCAGGCACAGCGCGACCGCTCCCTCACCGAGGATGAATCCGTTGCGGCGCTCGTCGTAGGGTTTGACCACCTTGGCGGGATCGGTCCCCGACTTCGCGACGACGCCGTCGCCGGCCGACGCCCACTCCCTGATCATCCAGGGCACCAACGGGAACTCGTGTCCCACGACGAACACGACGTCGGCCGCCGACGACCACAGCAGCCTCAAGCCGAGTTCCAAGGCGTGGTGGCCGCTGACACAGGCGCTGCTGAAGGTGGTGACCATGCCGCGAAAGCCGAGGTTTATGGCCGCCATGGCGGCGGGCGCACCCGGGAGACCCCGCAAGATCCGGCTCGCACTCGGCGGCGAAGACGGTACGTCCGGGGAGAGGACGGTGTGCCAGGACTCCAACGGTCCCCGTGAAGACGCGCCCAGGACGGCGATCCGCCGAGGATCGGTGTCCACGTCCGAACGTCCGGCGTCGGACTGCGCCTGCTGGATCGCGGCGAGAACGGCGAGCATCTCCCGGCTGAGCTTGGCGGTTTTCGCCTCGCTCAGACCCCGGAGCTGACGCCGGCAGATCGCGTGGTCGACCTCAGCGGCAAAGGGCACACCCGTCTCCCGTGAATCACAGCGGGTGAGCCATCCGCACTGGGACCTGCCGTGGTGCAGGACGTCCCAAAGATCCGTCACGTCCTGGACGCCGGGCAGGATCGCACCTATGCCGCTGACCACCACGGTCCGGTCCGGGGCGCATGGCGTCGTGGTCATCCGGATCTCCTTACTTCGCCGGCATGCCCGAAGGCTCGGCGAGTCGAGTACAGAGAAGGCCGTCGAGTCGCGGATGGATGTCCCGGCCCGGCCCGGTCAGCGTTGCCTGACGTAGCGGCCGGGCGCCGGCTCCGCGGCCGGGTAGAGGTCGCTGCCGACCGGAGGCGGCGTGCGCCTGGACTCGGCACGTTCGGCCAACCAGTCCGACCATGACTCCCACCACGACTTCTCGCGCCGTTCGGCCGCTGCCAGCCAGAGTTCAGGAGTCGCCGCGTCCGCGGATCCGCAGTGATGGAACGCCTTGGACCCGGGCGGACGGATGACTCCGGTGACGTGACCACCGGAGGTGAGCGCGAACCGGACCTCACCGCCCAAAAGCCCAGCCGTGCGGTAGGCCGACTCCCAGGGAATCAGATGATCTCGGATCGCGGCGGCCACGAACACGTCCTGTCTGACGTCCGTGAGATCAACTTGCCGGCCGGCCAGCACCAGCTCCCCGAGAGCCAGCTGATTTCGCAGGCAGACCTGGTCCATGAACTCGTTGCACAACGCGGCGGCCATGTTCGTGCAGTCCTCGGTCCAAGCCAGGATGTCCGAGACCGGCGGCGGTTCGCCGAGCAGCCACCTCCGGGCTATGTGGTCCCACACCCGGTCGTTCGGCCTCAGGATGTCGAACAGGTCGCCGAGGTGTCTCCCGGAGAGGTAACCCCGGTCGCGGACCATCCGGGTGAGCCGGTCGATCAGTGCGGGATCACGGAAGTTCTCCAGCACGCCGAGGTCGGCGAAGTCCGCTGTCGTGTTCAGCAGCGTCACGCAGCCGACGCGTTCCCTCCTGCCGGCCGCCAGCCAGGCCACCACGAGGAGAGCGAGTGTGCCGCCATTGCAGGGACCGACGATGTTCGTGCGGGGCGATTGGGTGATTTCCTCGATGGCGGCCAAAGCTTCGAGTGGCCCCTGCCGAAGATAGTCGACGAGTCCGAAGTCCCGAAGTTCCGGACCCGGATTGCGGAAGCTGATGGCGAACACCGTATGACCCTGCCGGACCGCCCACTCGATCAGACTGCGGCCCGGCGCGAGATCCATGATGTAGTACTTGTTTATCCATTGCGGGATGAACAACAGCGGAATGCTGTACACGTCTTCCGTCTGGGCGTCGTACTGGATCAACTCCATGACCTGGTTCCGGTAGACCACCCTGCCCGGAGTCGCGGCGAGGTTCTCGCCGAGAACGAAGGCCGACGTGTCCGTCTGACGTGGACGCGCCCCGTTGTGGACCATGTCTTCGATCAGGTTGCCCACACCGTTGAGGAGCGACGCCCCACCGGTACTGGCTGCCTGATGCAACGCTTCCGGGTTTCCGAGCAGGAAGTTCGGCGGCGACAACGCGTCCAGCAGGAGTCGCAGGACGAAATCAGCCCGTTCCCGCTCGCGTGCACCGAGTCCGGCCGCGTCGAGCAGATGACCGGCGAACTTTCCGGAGGCCAGGTACGCGTGCCGAAGCAAGCGAAAGTAGGCGTTGCTGTCCCACGCCGCATGCTTCAACCGGTCATCGTCACACTCGACGCCGATGGTCTCCGGCTCGGCAGCGTCATCGGTGCTCCGAACCGCTTCACGAGCACCGGAAGCCAGATCTTGCCAGTAGTGCTTGACTGCCCACATGGCCTGCGGCCAGTTCTTGGCCGCTCCCGTGAGCACAGGGCACAGTGACGAGGCGACCCAGGCTCCTGCGGCGACGATCGGCTGCAACGTCGTCATGGGCGATGGGATCGCGTGGCCGTCGGCACCGCCGGGGATGTCGTCGCTGGTCGATGACCGCATCACACCTCCAGGAGCAATCTCAGCGGCCCGTTTTCACCGCATCGTCAGAGTCAGAAAGGAAGCCTTCGATCGCCTGCAGGAACTCCTCACTGGCTTCGACGTGCGGCGCGTGGCCGCACCACGGGAACAAGTGCAAACGTCCCTGCGGCACCCGCCGGGACGCACGCAAGCCGTGCCAGAACGGGATGACCCTGTCCAGCAGGCCCCACATGACCAAGGTGGGCATGCCCAGCTCGCCCAGGCGCTCGTCAACCAAGCACTTCTGACCCAGCGGACCCAAACACAGTTTGGCCGTCGCGTGCGTTGTCTTGAGGGCGCGCCGGCCCCGACCCGCTCGCAGCTGGGACTTCCACCACGAAGGCGGAACACGCCAAGGTTGGGACGTGCTGCTCAAACCGGTGTCAAGCGTCTGGAAAAGTGCTCCTCCCGGTAACATACTCGCCGCCAGGACCACGTCTCCCAGTGGCGTGGCCGCGAGCGCGATCTGGCGCAAGCCGATGCTCCGCCCCAGTCCCGCGCTGTCGACCAGAACGAGCTTCGATACCTGGTCCGGGTGAGCGAGCGCGATGTTCATCGCGACCAGGCCGCCCATGGAGTGTCCGACGACGACCGCGGTACCTGCGTCGACGGCCTTGAGGAAGGACCAGACGCGCCGCGCGAATTCCTGCGGCGTGGGCTCACCCGCTCGGTCGCTTTCGCCGTAACCAGGCATGTCCGGAGCCAGCACCCGATTCCGGGTCGCCAGCGCGGGAATCACCCCGTTCCAGTCCCGGCTGCTCCCGCCGTTCCCGTGTAGCAAGACAATGGCGGAACCCGAACCGGCTTCCAAATAGGCCAACTGAGCACCGTCGATCATGACTTTTCGATCCTGCGTTCCGTATGGCGGGCGTCCCAGGTCCACGTCCATGATCACTCCCGTTTGAAAGCCCAGTGAAGCAGTTGAATTTGCCCGGTGCCATGTGACTCTTCGACAATATCAGGTGCTCCCCGGATTCCGGCTGCACAGAATGTCTGACGCCCGAAAGACTTGGCTGATGTAAGCCTTTTGGTTGACACCCGCTGCTGACGATCAGATTCACTACTCTTCCTGTTTGAGGACCTCGATAATCGCCTCCGAGCGACTGGAGACGCCAAGCTTGCGGTATGCAGCGTAGAGGTGACTTTTGACCGTTGCCTCGGACATGCCAAGCCGACGTGCGATCTGACGGTTCGAAAACCCTTGGCTGAGTTGCGCGATGACCTCCTGCTGACGCGGTGTCACCGTCATTCCCTGGCGGGAGAGGTGGGGAACCTCCGACGTTCGTGGCTTGATGTCGTCGGAGGTGGATGCACAGCGCCGCTGCAGCAAGATCGTCGATCGGAGAATGTTTATCTGCGCTTCCAGCGCATCAAGGATGTTCAACAGTGCACCCAAACAAAGGTCGTTGACTGACTCGTGCGAACCCGCTGACATACCCGGCCTTTCCTTGCATATGCCGCGCTGACTTAGATCAACAAAAGACGGACATATGCACTTGCCCCTCCTTCGATGGTACGGACGAGTCGACACCCCACCGCTGCCCGACAAGCAGAAAGCGGAATGAAGGTTGACAACCGATCGTCCGCCGAGGAGTACGACAGGACCAGCGGTTGCACATCTTTTAGACGAGCCGGCAAGTCCCGCGGGCGTTCCGAATATAGGCACGCCAGGCGGAGCGCCTCCATCGGTACCAGGACTCCGACTTTCGCCGCAGAACATGATGAGCCGCACACCACCTCCTCACATGCCCTCGCCGACAGTCGTAGACAGGCAGAGGCTAAAGCTAACCACGACCATAGGATGACAACAGAGCCGATCAGGCCATTCCCATAACCCTCGATTGGGTGACATTAAATACGCTCCGTCACAGCCACAATTCCTCGTTGCCCAAAGCTGGTCTATCCGCGACCTTCCTTCCGGCGAAATTCCGCGCACTGCCACAAGAGGTTGAAATTTTCGCGATGCCGAAATCTGTACCGCGCGAGCCGAAGGTGGTTGAACGCGATGTCGGATGTGGTGGTGCGCGCCGACCGCCTCTGGGGCGGGCGCTCGGAACTACCCCGTGCCTGCCGAAGTCGTGGCGCGTAATCGAGGAACGGAATGAACTCTTCCCAGGCGTTGCGTCAGAGCCGGATCATCGCCGCGTGCTTCTTCCTCCACTTCCCCCTCGAGCTCATCCAGCGCGATAGCCGCGGCGTCCGGACGGGTGCGGTGCAGATAGGTTTGGTGTCCCGCTTCACCGCGTCCCAATCCTGACGCGCGACCAACCGGAAGGTGTGGGTCGGCCCGCAGCGCGGTGCTGGTGTTGCCACCGGTCCGTTTATGCGGGCCGCCCCGCCGAACCCGGCGTGCCCGTTTCCGTGCACCGGGCTCTCGACGAGTGCCGTTATGCTTTCTGGACCGTCCATGGGTTTGGGACCTTCGGGCCCCGGAATCGGTAACGCTGGATGCTGACCGTTGCGGGTTGGAAGAGCCGGACTCCGTTGCTGGTGGGCCACCACTGGCCGGAGCCGTAGCAGTGGCGGATGATCCACGCGCGTTCCGGTTCGGGTGCTTGTAGCGCAGCCAGCGCCAGGCCCGACACCATAGGTGGTGGTTGAGGGCGCCGAACGGCCACGACCCGCACCGGGGCGGCGCAGGCGAGCGTCAAAGCATTCGGCGGCGGGTGGGAGGGGCCGCAGTTCGTGCTCACCCACCACGCCCCACCGCCGGTTCCCGGCGTGACTTTCGTGGGTGATCTGCAGTCGGCTGTCGCTGCGGCTGCGGAGGCTGCCGGGGAGAAGTACGTCAACGTTCTCGGTGCCGATGTGGCGCGGCAGTGTCTCGAGGCCGGGGTGTTGGACGAGATCCTCGCGTTGCCCGTTCCGGTGCTTCTCGCGGCTGGGGTTCGGATTTTCGAGCGGGTTGGTTCTCCTGTTCCGCTGGAGTCCATTGGGCCTTGCTGGTATCCGACGCTTGCTTCTCTCTCGGCCGCCAGCCCCTGCCCGCGCTGACGGAGATCCTTGGCGCGCTCCACGACGTCCTAGACGACCGCGACGTCGTGATCAACGCGGCCGGTTCACTCCCCGGCGACCTCCAGATGCTCGGGGTGAAGCTGGCCGCCCCGGACCGCGAGGTCGTCGTCCTCGTCGGCGACGCCTCCTACCTCATGATGGCCCAGGAGCTGGTCACAATGGTGTCCGAGGGGCTCAAGGTGATCGTCGTGGTCGTCCAGAACCACGGGTTCGCCTCGATCGGCGCGCTCTCGGAGTCCTTGGGCTCGCAACGGTTCGGCACGCAAGGCGGCCCACTCGCCCTGGTCTCGGCCGACTTCGGCCCGGCCACGGAGCGCATTTTCGGCGCCGCACGCGAGGCCCTCGCGAGCGGCTTGACCACCGGGCTGATCGTGTGCGCGGTCGCGTCGCTGGCCGGCGCCCTGATCACCCTGCTGGTGATCAAGCCCGACGCCACCCGGACGGTCACCGGCACCGAACCCGCCACCGCCCTCGCCTGAGGAAACAGCACCGGAACGGGACGGTGCACCGGGAACGGAACAGCCGCGCCCGATCGGCCCGCGGCGGCGTGGTGCTCGACATGGCACGCGCTGGACCTGGCCAAGCACGCGATCACAGTGAACGAAAAGAATGTGCCGATCGGCCACGTCGCCACGATCGCGCTCCGCCCTCCTGAACCGCCACTACCACGCCACCGGCGAACGACGCGCACGCCGTCACGCGAGAACGGAAGCCCCGCACATCGACGTCCACGTGACCGGAAGCCACGTCACGCTCTCGGGCACGGTCTCCTCCTCGGCCGAGCGCCGGGCAGCCGAACAAACCGCGTGGTTCGCCGCCGGGGTGACCGCGGTCGACAACCAAGTGACGCTCTCAGGCTAAGGCGTCACCCCCCAGCCGGCACCCGCTGCCACTCCCCCGTGCGGGTGCCGGCTCGGCGTGCGCGAGCCGGGGTTGCGGCTGATCATCCCGGTCGTCGACGTCCTGCGCCGGGGTGCCGTTGCGGATCATCACGATGCCGATCCAGTCCCAGGGCATCATCACCCGCGACAACGTGAGCGTCGACGTGTCCGCGAGCACTGTTCATCGCCCGACGGTACGAGCCGCCGTCGTTCAGGTGATGAGTTTGTCCAGGGTGATCGGCAGGTCCCGGATCCGGACGCCGGTGGCGTTGAACACGGCGTTGCCGACCGCGGCCGCGCTGCCCACCGCGGCGAGCTCGCCCAGGCCGCGGGCGCCCGTGGAGCTGAAGGCGGTGTCCGCGTAGTCGATCCAGCCGACGTCGATCCGCGGGATGTCGGCGTTGATGGCGACGAGGTAGTCGGCGAGGTTGGCGGCGGCGAGGCGCCCGGTGTTCTCCTCCACCGGGTTGGTCTCGAGCAGGGCGGCGCCGATGCCGAAGACGATGCCGCCGACCAGCTGGCTGCGAGCCGTCCGGGCGCTGATCACCTGGCCGACGTCGACGACGGTCGTGAAGCGGCTGACCCGGGGTTCGCCGGTGAACCGGTTGACGCGCACTTCGCAGAAGTGCGCTCCGAACCCGTGCGCCACGAGGGCGCCGGGTGGGGCCGACGCGCCCCGCGTCGTGATCTCGATACCCGGCAGGCCGGCCAAGCCGATGATCTCGCCGAAGGAGACCGACCGGCCGTTGCCCTCGACGCTGCCCCGCCGGTAGGTCAGCGACGCGGGGTCGGCGCCGTGGAACGGGGATCGCTCGGTCCGGACGGCCAGCGCAACCAGCTCCCCGATCAGGGATCGGGCGGCGGCTTGGACCATGGGGGCGACCGCACCGGTGGCCCGCGATCCGACGGCGGCCTGGCCCGCGGGCAGCGCGGAGTCACCGAGCTGGACGACCACGCGGTCCGGCGGGATGCCGAGTGCGTCGGAGGCGACGATCGAGGCCATCGTGTACGCGCCGGTGCCGATGTCCGGGGTCGCGGTGGCGACGACGGCGGTGCCATTGTCCCGCAACGTCACCCGTACGGGTACGTCGGACCGGCCGGCGGGGTAGATGGCGGTCGCCATCCCGGTCCCGACGAGCCACTCGCCGTCGACCCGGGAGCGGGGAACGGGGTTGCGACGGGCCCAGCCGAAACGTTCGGCGCCGACGCGGTAGCACTCGTCGAGCCGTTTGCTCGTCCACTTCCGATCGGTGCCGGGGACGGTGGTCGCGTAGTTGCGCAGCCGGAGCTCGACGGGGTCCATCCCGAGCGCGACGGCCAGTTCATCCATGGCCGTTTCCAGCGCGAACATGCCCGGTGCCTCGTTGGGGGCCCGCATCGCCCAGGTCGCCGGGGTGTCCAGGGGAACCAGCCGCTCGTCGATCGCGAGGTTCGGCGTCCGGTACAGCACGGCCGTGGTGTCCGAGGCGGGTCGTTCGTTCCAGCCGCCGGCGGCCGGCATTTCCGCGTGGCACTGGTGACTGACCGCGTTGAGCACCCCGTCCCGTGCGGCGCCGAGCCGGACCCGTTGCTCGAGGGTCGGCCGGTGCCCGGCCAGGACGAAGACCTGCTCCCGGGTCAGCGTGAGCTTGACCGGGCGGCCGAGCGCGCGGGCGGCCGCGGCGGCGAGCATCCCGTCGCTCCAGGTCGGGACCCGGCTGCCGAAGCCGCCGCCGACGAAGGGGCTGATGACCCGGATGTTCGCCACGTTCACCCCGAGGCGCTCGGCGAGGGTGGCCGCGTAGTTCGCCGGCCCCTGGCATCCACTGTAGACGGTCACGTGGTCGTTCTGCCAGACCGCGGTCGTGCTGTGGGGCTCGATCGCGACGTGGCTCTGTGGCTGCTGGGTGACGGTGACGTCGACGGTGACCGCACTCGCGCGGAGCGCGTCGTCGATCGAGGCCACGCCGGGAGCGAGCACGGGGGCCGGGAGCGCGGTCCCGGCGGCCGGCACGCCCGGCATCCCGGCGGCGAGGGAAGTCCGGGCCGGGACGACGTCGTACTCGGTGGTGACGAGCGCGGCCGCGTCCCGCGCCTGCTCCACGGTCCCGGCCACGACCAGCCCGATGACCTGCCCCCGAAAGCGGACGTCGCGGTCCTGCAGCGGTGCGTAGGTCTCCCCGCGAGACGCCGCGTAGAGCCGCAACGAGTTGAAGGGCGTGTAGACGGCGAGCACACCGGGAGCACGGCTCGCCGCCTCGACGTTCATCGAACGGATGCTGCCTCGCGCCACCGTGCTCAGCACGACGTGGGCGTGAGTGAGCCGGTCGGCCCAGTCGGCCGCCCAGTGGTCCGCGGCGTAGCGGGCACCGCCGGTCACCTTGAGCCTGCCGTCGACGCGGGCGACGTCGGCACCGAGAGGAGTGGTCATCGGGCCTCACCGAGCCCGGTGAGGGCGCGCACCAGCGTGCGGCGCAGCAGGGCGGGTTTGAACGCGTTGTGCCGCAGTGGGCGTGCGCCGTCGGCCGCCCGTGCCGCGGCGGCCTCGTAGGTCTCGGCCGTCGCGGGCCGCCCGATCAGCGCCTGCTCCACGGCGGTGAGCCGCCACGGCGTGCTGCCGACACCACCCGCGGCGACGCGCGCGTCGAGGATCACGCCGTGTCCGATGTGGAGGGCGATCGCGGCCGAGGTGAGGGCGAATTCGTAGGACTGCCGGTCGCGGACCTTGAGGTACGCCGAGCGGGCCGCCCACGGCAGGTGCGGCACGGTCAACCCGGTGACCAGCTCACCCGCGCGCAACTGGTTCTCCACATGCGGCGTCTGGCCGGGCAGCCGGTAGAACTCGGCCAGCGGAAGAGTTCGCGGACCGGTGCGTCCCGCGAGATGCACTCGGGCCTCCAGCGCCACGAGCGCGACGGCCACATCGCTGGCGTGGGTGGCGACGCACGCGTCGCTGGTGCCGAGGATGGCGTGCATCCGGTTGTGCCCGGCGATCGCGGCGCAGCCGCTGCCCGGCGTGCGTTTGTTGCAGGGTGTCGACACGTCCCGGAAGTAGGAGCACCGCGTCCGCTGCAGGAGATTGCCGCCCATGCTGGCCATGTTGCGCAGCTGGGCCGACGCGCTGAGCTCCAGCGCCTGGCTGATCACCGGGTAGCGCGACCGGATCTCCTTGTGCCGGGCGACGTCGCTCATCCGTTCCAGCGCCCCGATGTGCAGCCCGTTCCGGTCGACGGTGACGCCGTGCAGGGGAAGCCGGTTGATGTCGACGACCCGCGACGGCGTCAGGACTTCCAGCTTCATGAGGTCCACCAGCGTCGTGCCCCCTGCGACGTACGCGCTGCCGTCGCGGGCGTCGCGCAGGGCCCGGTCCACCGAACCCGGTCTGGTGAAGTCGTAGGCACGCATCAGGACATCACCGCGCGCGCGTCCTTGACCGCGTCGACGA